>CAZDQE010000001.1:0-22922 GCA_964507395.1 uncultured Eubacteriales bacterium
CGAGGGGAAGGTGGGTTTTGCAACGCAAAACTCGGATGAGGTGGAAAGGTGAAAATTTAATTATTGCCTGAAATAATACACGCAAACTGTGTTTTCCTTTACACAAAGTTTTTACGTAATGCATTACGTAGGGGAAAACTGCGTTTTCCTTTGCACAAAGCCAAAGGACACATAAAAGGCGAACACAGTTCGCCTCTACGACAATAAAGATAAATTACAATTTATTGTTTCTCTTGGTAATGCATTACGTAGGGGAAAACTGTGTTTTCCTTTGCACAAAGCCAAAGGATAGAGAAAAGGCGAACACAGTTCGCCTCTACGACAATAAAGATAAATTACAATTTATTGTTTCTTCAGGTAATGCATTACGTAGGGGAAAACTGCGTTTTCCTTTACACAAATCCAAAGGACACATCAAAGGCGAACACAGTTCGCCTCTACGATAATAAAGATAAAATATAATTTATTGAGATGTTAATTCGGCTTCCCCTTGGAGGGGAAGCTGTCACCGCAAGGTGACTGATGAGGTGTAGAAAGCGAAGCTTTCGTGCAAATTTTAAATCAAACTGAATTCATCGGCTTTCCACCTCATCCACCGCAAGCGGTCCCCCTTCCCCTCGAGGGGAAGGCTTCTGACAACAATGGGCGCATGCGCCTTTTACATAGTTTATTCAAAATAAGCAGGAAGCTTTAAGAGGCATTTATTTTTAGGGTGGTTGATATGGAAAAAAATGTTAAGATTACTACTATTGACACAATGGATGAATTTGACAGGTATTTTAACTTTCTGTCTGCCAGAGAAATTAAAGATACAGAGGAAAACAAAAGGTTAAAAATTCAAGATAAGGTTAACGGCGAATATATTTATCGAGGTGTACGCTCCGCAGAAGAGTTAGTTCCGACCCTTGTAAGAGACTTTGTAAAGTACAAAGGCGGTGAGGGGGAAGCGAATATTGTTGACATCGAAAAGTATGAAAATAGCTTGCTTTTTGAAGTTGAAAGGAACGGAAGCTATGTGTTGGAGAGCGTGGATTCTGTTTTTGATTATATTTCAACAATGGGTCATTACGGCTTGCCGACAAGGCTTTTAGATTGGACAAGAGCGCCCGATATAGCATTGATGTTTGCTGTTTTCGCCCCGAAACGGGGGAATGAGGGCAGTGTTGAAATCGGCAGAATGAAATTTGATTTTGAGAACTATTATTACATATTTAAGCTCGATATTCAAAAGCACATCCGCTTGGCAGATATTCCTTGTTATCTTGACAACATGGTTTTACGTAACCGTTATGTTTTGTATGACATACCGTATTCAATAAAATATCAGTTAATGTTGAAAACAGTAAAACAACTTTTTGATAAAGATTTTCCTGATGAAGACAGAAAAGAACTGATTAAAGAGATTTTCCTTTATACTAATTCCGAATATCTTTTTAACAGTTTCTATAATAAAAAGGAGGCGGATGGTTTCGATAAAAGGATTAACAAAATGGCAAGGAAATTTGTAAACGGGAATACGATTCTGTTTATTGAACCTCGTTATTCCAGTCGCCGTGTGGCTTCACAGCGAGGATTATTTCAACTTCCCGTGAATCTTGACGGAAACGTTATAAAGGAACAAATTATAAACAATTCTCAAGTGCTTGCAATTAAAAAAGATTTGCGTATGGATATAATATGCAAGTTTGAAGGCAGGGGCGTAAATTATTATAATTTAATGCCTGATTTGCAAGGCACCTGCGTTTATGCTCATTCAGATGTGAAAAATTGGTTTAAAATAAAAAATCAGGAGGTAAAAAAATGAAAAATGCAATTAAAAAGGTTTTAGCAATTATTCTTTCGGTTACGGTGCTTGCTGGTATCGCACCGTTAACAGGTATTGATTTTTCAATCGATGCAAATGCAAAGACCATATCCGATTATGCAGTCGGTGACATTATCAAATTTGGCTCATATCCGCAGTCAGAGGTAACGGATACGTCGCTTATATCAACCTTGAATTCCCTTTCTAAAACATGGGTAAGTTATGGTTACTACACAGGTACGGGAGCTGGGTATGACGGTCAAATGACAGCCAAGGACTACATGAAATACGCAGATGTAACATATAACGGCGTGAAATACCGTGCCGTAACCTTCAGTCAGTACAGACCGCGTTTAACAGGCTATACAAGTTCTTCGTCAACTTCAATTCAGGACGACAACGGATATAATACAAACACAACATATTATTTCAAATATGAGCCGCTTGAATGGCGGGTACTTGACCCTGAAGAAGGACTTGTGATGTGCGAAAGCATAATAGACAGCCAGGCATATAATAATACGATTTACTATAACGGCAACGCCTATTATCAGGATACGACCTGTACAACATACGCAAATGACTATGCCGCAAGCTCAATAAGAGACTGGCTGAATGATGATTTCTATAACACAGCATTCACAACATCAGAAAAGAACGAGATAAAGAATTCAGTACAGGATAACAACAGTGAAACAACAAACGATAAAATCTTCCTCCTTTCCTATGACGAAGTATTAAATACAGATTATGGTTTTTCATCAAGTTATTCAACACTCGATACAGCTCGCAGAGCCCAAGGAACAGACTATGCAAAATGTCAAGGTCTGATGGTATCAGCGTCTTCAAGCTACTACGGCAATTCTTATTGGCATCTGCGCTCGCCTGGCAACAGTTCCGCTTCCGCGTGTGAAGTCGACGGCGACGGCAAAGTCTACAACAACTACGTTGTCAGTAATGCCTGCAACGGCATTCGTCCCGCTTTAAAATTCAATCTGCAATCTGAAATCTCTGAATCCTTCGACATCTCAACCCTCCGTCTTCTCAACGCAACAGCTTCTCTTGACGGCAATACGATTGTTATAACTGCAGATGAGGGTGCAACACAGGTGAATGTTTACCCCGCAACAACAGACGGCAAGACCGTTGTTCTTGAAACCGAGGGTACACCTGTAAGGTGTTCAAAAGGCGGCACATATTATGTAACCTTTGATGAATGGCACAAAGCCGGTAACAGTGCCGAAACTGCAATCACAATTGACGGCACATTAAGCTTTGACATAAAATTTATTTTCCCTGTGGAAAATGACGGTCATACATATACGGAAACAAGAAAAGAGCCTGCCTGTACGGAAAAGGGCAGTGTAACCCACACCTGCACTGTTTGCGACGACTCTTACACCGAGGAAATTCCCGCAAACGGTCATTCCTACAAAACTGAGGTCATTGAGCCTACTTGTACATCAGAGGGCTACACGGTTTATATCTGTACTGTCTGCGGTCACAGATATGTTGATTCTTATGTTTCCGAAACAGGTCATACCTACGGCAACTGGATTCTTGAAAAAGCACCAACCTGTACAGAATCAGGCATGCGTTACAAAATCTGCGAATGCGGTCAGAGAACGGAAGAAGCTCTTTCACCACTCGGTCATACCCCCGGCGAGTGGCAGAGAAACACTGAGCCTACATGTACGGAAAACGGATATAAAACTTATTTCTGCGAGCGTTGCGGCGACAGAATCAATGAAGTAATTCCTGCAGCAGGTCACGTTACCGGCGAGCTTATTTCTTCAAAAGATGCGACCTGCACAGAATCAGGCTACAAAAAATATATCTGCTCAGTCTGCGGCGAGGAAGTAACTGAAACAATTTCCGCAAAAGGTCACACTAAAGGTACGCTGACAGCATCAAAGGATGCAACATGTGTCCTTGACGGCTACAAGAAATATAATTGCTCTGTCTGCGGTGTGAATTTCACGGAAACGATTCCTGCTCTCGACCACACTAAGGGCGAGCTTGTCGCAACAAAACAGCCCACCTGTTCCGAATACGGCTATTCAATTTATGTCTGCGTGGTTTGCGGTGACAGATTTGTTGACGATTACACATCTCCCACAGGTCACTCCTACGGCGAATGGATTACCGAAAAGCACGCAACCTGTACGGAAAACGGAAAGCAGTACAGAGAATGTGTCTGCGGTGAAAGGGTCGAAAGCGTAATTTACGCTACAGGCCACATTGCAGGAACTCTTGTTTCATCAAAAGCTCCTACCTGCAAATCTGAAGGCTACGAGAAATATGTTTGTGCTCTCTGCGGTGAAGAATTTACAAAAACTCTCCCTGCAACAGGTCACACTAAAGGCACTCTCGTAGAAATAGTTGAGGCATCATGTACTGAAAACGGACATAACAGATACACGTGCTCTGTTTGTAAAGCTCAGTTTGACGAAGTGATTCATGCTTACGGTCACACTCCCGATGAGCTGGTTTCCGTAACTGCTCCTACATGCACAGAGTCAGGCTATACTGTCTATAAGTGTAAAATCTGCGGTGCAGAATTCGAGGTTTACGATACAGCACCTCTCGGTCATTCCTTTGGTGAATGGATTGTGGAAAAAGCTCCCGCATGCACAAAATCAGGCTCACGCTACAGAGTCTGCTCAGTCTGCGGCGAAAAACAGACGGAAACGATTTCTGCTCTCGGTCATCTTCCCGGTGAGGTAATTGCAAAGAAAGACCCCACATGTGAAGAATCAGGCTACATCAGATACAAATGCTCTGTCTGCGGTGAAACTTACGATAAAATTCTTCCTGCTCTCGGTCACATGACAGAGGAAATCAAAGAGCAGAAAGCTCCCGCTTGTACAGACAGCGGTTATGTGATTTACATTTGTACAGACTGCGGCGAGGAGCACAAGGTTATTCTTCCCGCAAGCGGTCATGTTCCCGGTAAGGTAATCAAGGTTGTTGAATCTACATGTACTGAGGCAGGCTATACAGTTTATGAATGTGCTGTCTGCGGTGAAAAATATGTTTCAAACCACATCGGCGCTCTCGGTCACAGCTACGGCGAATGGAAAACCGAAAAACAGGCAACCTGTACAGAAAACGGTCTTCGCTACAGGGTTTGCTCATGCGGTGACAGAATCGAACAGGTGATCCCTGCAATCGGTCACACTCAGGGCAGAGTGGTTGCTCAGAAGGATGCAACCTGTGAAGAGTCAGGTTATATAACATATAACTGCTCGGTTTGCGGTAAAAATTATACTGAAACGTCCGATGCTCTCGGTCACAAGTACGGTGACAATACTGTATCAGAAGACCCCACATGTACACAGAGCGGTTATATCACTTATACCTGTGCTCGTTGCGGTGAGGAAAAAACAGACGTAATTTCTCCTCTCGGTCACAAAGCAGGCGAGCTTGTTTCTTCAAAGGATTCAACCTGTACCGAAAGCGGATATAAAAAATATGTATGCACACGCTGCGGCGTTACATACACTGTAACTCTTGCAGCTCTCGGTCACTCTGCAGGAAGCTGGCAGGTTGTAACTGAAGCTACTTATTTCCGCTCAGGTAAGCGTGTGAAATATTGCTCACGTTGCGGTGAAATCGTAGCAGAGGAAATTATTCCCAAGCTCATTCCCGATCCTATCAGAATTTATGTCGATAATTTGTCAATGTTCTATAAAGAAACTAAAAACCTTAATGCTGAGTTTGAATCAGACAGGTATTTCGAGGTCGAATATTATTCTTCAAACGAAGATGTTGTAACTGTTGACAGCAACGGCAACGTTACGGCTAAAGGCAGAGGAACTGCGACGATAACAATAACCGCTTATGATGAATACGGCTATAAATATACGGAAAAATGCACCGTTGAAGTTACCTTTGCTTGGTGGCAGTGGTTGATCTATATCTTCCTCTTAGGTTTTCTTTGGTATTGATGAGTTGTATAAATATTTTTAAAAGATATTTTATACATTTTCTCTTTTTCAGCAAACACAATATATAGTGTCTTGTATTATTTTCACCCATAAATATTCTTTCGACCACAATATCTTGTGTTTTTGCAAAATTTGTCACAAAATGGCTCAAAAGCTTGATGTTATAGGCTTTTGAGCCATTTTCTCTTTGAAAAGATGTATGAATATTTATTCAAAAATATACAACATTTAGAAAAAATTAAAAAAATAACCACAATATCTTGTGAAAAAGTATTGACAAGTACAGTTTCTTGTGTTATTATAGTCCGGCAAACAGAAAGTGACTATAAAAAATTCGTAACGGAGGTAAAAGTTATGTATCGCGTACAGAAAAGAGACGGAAAAATCGTAGATTTTGACATCAGAAAAATTACTACAGCTATCAAACAGGCTTTTGAATCTTGTGAAAAGGATTATAACGACAGCGTTATTGATTTCCTCGCACTTAAGGTTACTGCTGATTTTGAGCCGAAAATTGAGGATTCACTCATCACGGTTGAAAACATTCAGGACAGCGTTGAGTTTGTTCTTGTTCAGGCAGGCTACGCTGATGTTTCAAAGTCATATATCCTTTACAGAAAACAGCGTGAAAAGCTTCGTAACATCAAAGGCACACTCCTTGACTATAAAGACCTTGTTGATAACTATGTTAACATCAACGACTGGAGAGTTAAGGAAAATTCAACAGTAACATATTCAGTCGGCGGTCTTATCCTTTCAAACTCAGGTGCTATTACAGCTAACTACTGGCTCTCTGAAATCTATGACAAGGAAATCGCAGATGCTCACAGAAACGCCGATATCCATCTCCACGACCTTTCAATGCTCACAGGCTACTGTGCAGGTTGGTCACTTAAACAGCTTATTCAGGAAGGTCTCGGCGGTGTTACAGGCAAGATCACATCTGCTCCCGCAAAGCATCTTGCAACACTTTGCAATCAGATGGTTAACTTCCTCGGAATCATGCAGAACGAATGGGCAGGTGCACAGGCATTCTCATCATTTGACACATACCTTGCTCCCTTCGTAAAAGCAGACAACCTTTCATACGAGCAGGTTAAGAAGTGTATCGAATCCTTCATCTACGGTGTAAATACACCTTCTCGTTGGGGTACACAGGCTCCTTTCTCAAATATCACACTTGACTGGACTGTTCCCAACGACCTCGCAGAGCTCAACGCTATTGTGGGCGGTAAAGAGCAGGATTTCAAATACAAAGACTGTAAGAAAGAAATGGATATGGTCAACCGCGCGTTCATCGAAATCATGATTGAGGGCGATGCTCACGGCAGAGGCTTCCAGTATCCCATTCCCACATATTCAATCACAAGCGATTTTGACTGGTCAGAAACAGAGAACAACAAGCTTCTCTTCGAAATGACTTCAAAATACGGTACTCCTTACTTCTCAAACTATATCAACAGTGATATGGAACCAAGCGATGTAAGAAGTATGTGCTGCAGACTTCGCCTTGACCTGAGAGAACTCCGCAAAAAATCAGGCGGTTTCTTCGGCAGCGGTGAAAGCACAGGCTCTGTAGGTGTTGTTACAATCAATATGCCCAGAATTGCTTACCTTGCAGCAGATGAAGCTGATTTCTACAAACGTCTTGACAGAATGATGGACATTTCGGCACGTTCACTTCACATCAAGAGAACAGTTATCACAAAGCTTCTCAATGAGGGTCTTTATCCCTACACAAAACGTTACCTCGGCACTTTTGAAAACCACTTCTCAACAATCGGTCTTGTTGGTATGAACGAAGTTGGTCTCAATGCAAAGTGGCTCGGCAAGGACATGACTCACAAGGAAACTCAGAAGTTCGCTCAGGAAGTTCTTGACCACATGAGAGAAAAGCTTTCAGACTATCAGGAAATGTACGGCGACCTTTACAACCTTGAGGCAACTCCCGCAGAGTCAACATCTTACAGACTTGCAAAGCACGACCTTAAGAGATATCCCGAAATCAAAACTGCTTCTGAAGCTGACGAAACACCTTATTACACAAACAGCTCACATCTTCCCGTTGGTTACACAGAAGATATCTTTGAAGCACTTGATATTCAGGATGAACTCCAGACAAGATATACATCAGGTACTGTTTTCCACGCTTACATCGGTGAAAAGCTTCCTGACTGGAAATCAGCAGCAAATCTTGTACGCAAGATAGCTGAGAACTACAAGCTTCCTTATTACTCAATTTCTCCCACATACTCAGTATGTAAGAGCCACGGCTATATCGCAGGAGAACACTTTACTTGTCCCGAATGCGGACAGCCTGCTGAGGTTTACAGCCGTATCACAGGCTACTACCGTCCCGTTCAGAACTGGAATGACGGTAAGGTTCAGGAATACAAGCACCGTAAGCTTTACAATATTGCTACCTCAAAACTTCCTGAAGAAAGAGGGGAAGCATGTGAATGTGCAGATGCTCCCGCAGCAGACCTTAACATGGGCACAAGAACAATCCTCTTCACAACAGCTACTTGCCCCAACTGTAAAATCGCAGCATCTCTCCTTGATAAATCAGGTGTAGAGTTTGAAAAAGTTCTCGCTGAAGAAAATGCAGAGCTTGCAAAGGAACTTGGTCTTAAACAGGCTCCCACACTCGTTGTAATGGACGAAAACGGTATTGCAAAATATCAGGGTGTATCTGATATCAAAAAGTTTATAAAAGCATAATCGCTTTTGAAGGTTAAACCTTGCTAACAGGAATTGCCGACAGCTTCTTATGAGGCTTTCGGCAATTTCCTTTTCAATTTCTTTTAATAAAATTTAATTGACAAAGCGTATTTATAATGATAGACTTAATATGAATACAATGTTATGGAAAGGGGTTTTTATTTTGTCAACAATTTTTATGATTGTATTTTTTGTTTTGATATTTGTTCTGAGCTTAGCCACAACAATTCTGACTGCAGTGTGGATTTATAAGGACGCAAAAAAGAGAGATATGGATGCGGTAATGTGGACTCTGCTTGCAGTTCTGATTCCGTCGTACATCGGTGTGATTATTTATCTTGTTACAAGGTATAAGCAGAAGATTTATGTCTGTCCCAGATGTGGCTCAGATGTGAAGGAAGAATATACTGTCTGCCCTACATGTACTCTCCAGCTTAAAAGACAGTGTCCTCAGTGCGGTCTTGCCTGTGAGGAAATGTGGCACAATTGTCCGCGCTGTTCTGCGCCTCTTGAGCCGATGATGTATCCTCTTGCAAAGCCTCAGGAGAAAAAGGACCACCTTATCAGAAATATCGTTCTGCTTATCGTTGCAAATGTAGTAGCTCTTGTAGGATTTTATATAAGCATGTTTGCGTTTGCTTTTGATAATGCGGAGTTTTACAGTGATGAATTCCAGATGCCGTATATCGAAGAATATGATGAGTTTGATATTTATCCGGGAAGCATAGAACTTGATATTTAAATAAGAAAAAGTAAAAAAGCCTCGTTGTTAACCTATCTGCAACCTAAAGTTGCGTAATAGTCGGTAGAAAAATCAGATTTGAAGGATTACCGAACAAAAAGCGGAATGATTCAGGAATTTGTGGCAGAATCTGTGGATGTCACCGGACAAGCAGTTTCCAAATGGGAGTCAGGTGCGTCAGAACCATCCACATGAAATTTAATTTCCCTCGCGAAATTATATAAGATTTCTGCGGAAGAACTGTTTGAAAGTATTGAAGATAATAAGGTGAAATAATGCCGATTCAGATTATAAGACAAGATATTACTAAGCTTTCTTGTGATGCAATTGTAAATGCTGCGAAGAAAAGCTTGCTTGGCGGCGGGGGAGTTGACGGTGCAATCCACAAAGCAGCAGGAAAAGAACTTCTCAAGGAATGTAAAACCCTCGGCGGTTGCCAAACAGGTAAGGCAAAAATTACAGGTGCTTACAATCTGCCCTGTAAATATGTTATTCACACTGTGGGACCTGTGTGGCACGGCGGATTTTTCGGTGAAGAGAAAAAGCTTGCAAGCTGTTATCGGGAAAGTTTGCTTCTTGCAAAGGAAAAGGGCTGTGAAACTGTGGCTTTCCCTCTGATTTCTTCGGGGACTTACGGCTACCCTAAGGAAAAGGCTCTTAAAGTTGCAATTGATACAATAAGCGAATTTCTTCTTGAAAGCGATATGCTTGTGTATATAGTGGTTTTTGATAAAACTGCATATCAGATAAGCGGAAAATTATTCAGTGATATCAGAAGTTTTATTGATGACAGATATATCGAGGAGAATTTTCCTGCACCGAATATGAGTGCAAGGCTTCGTGAGGAAGATTGTTGCTGTCAAGCACCTTTAGCGGGAGCCGCCATGCCCTACGGACTTGAAAATCTTCTTTCAGAGGTTGATGAAAGCTTTTCACAGATGCTTATCCGTAAGATTGACGAAAAGGGAATTACAGACGCTGAGTGCTATAAAAAGGCGAATATTGACCGCAAGCTTTTTTCAAAGATAAAGAATGACATACATTATAAGCCAAAGAAAACTACGGCTATTGCATTTGCGGTTTCTCTTGAACTTTCCCTTTCGGAAACAGAAGAACTGCTGAAAAAAGCTGGATACGCCCTTTCACACAGCAACAAATTTGATATAATCATCGAGTATTTCATATCAAACGGAAATTATAATATTTTTGAAATAAACGAAGCGTTGTTTGCATTTGACCAGAGTTTGCTTGGAGTGTAGTAAATACGGTTTAATGGTGATTTTTAGGTTTCGGCCTCCCTTTGAAAATGCAGGGGGAGGTGGCATTTTTGTAAGAAAATGACGGAGGGGATTTTTCGTTGAAAATGTCGCTTTTTATGCGACCTTTTAATAAGTAAATATCTCTATAATATGGTTGTAAGGTGAAAACACCAAACGACCATATTTATTTTTTGGAGGTATTTTAAAATGAAAAACAACATCACAGAAATGGTATTTATCCTTGACAGAAGCGGTTCAATGCACGGACTTGAAAAAGATACGATCGGCGGCTTCAATTCCATGATTGAACAGCAGAAATCCCTCGACGGCGAATGCTTTGTGTCAACAGTGCTTTTTGATGATGAAAGCAAAGTTCTCCATGACAGAGTAAAGCTCTCACGTGTTCCCTTGATGACAGAAAAAGATTATTATGTCAAAGGCTGTACTGCACTTTTAGATGCAGTCGGCGGTGCAATTCATCACATCGGTAACATCCACAAATATGCACGGCCTGAAGATGTTCCTGAAAGGACAATTTTTGTCATCACGACTGACGGCATGGAAAACGCAAGCAGGAAGTATGCTGCTCATACAGTGAAAAAGATGATTGAAAAACAGAAAGAAAAATACGGCTGGGAGTTTCTCTTTATCGGCGCAAATATTGATGCTGTGAGCGAAGCCCGAAAAATCGGTATTAGTGATAATCGTGCAGTGAATTACACACCAAGCAGTGCGGGTACTGCTAATCTTTACGAGGCTGTTGAAAAAACAGTCAGAAATTACAGACAATGTTCATGCATCAATGAAGATTGGTCAAAAGATATAGATTAAGGAGGTTTTTTATGTTAGGTGCGATTATTGGTGATATCGTAGGCTCAGTTTATGAGTGGCATAATATCAAGCACAAAGACTTTGAACTTTTCAAAGACGAATGCTTTTTCACAGATGATAGTGTTATGACTCTGGCAGTGGCGGAAGCATTGACAAACTATTTTAATAAAAACGGTTATGAAATAAAGGAGGACGAGCTTAAGAAAGAAGTGATTGATTCCTTCCATAAATTCGGTAAGCTTTACCCTTGTGCAGGTTACGGCGGGCATTTCGGAGAATGGCTGCGAACAGAATCAAGAAATCCATACAATAGCTGTGGTAACGGCTCTGCAATGCGAGTTTCTCCTGTGGCCTGGTACGGAAAAACTCTTGAAGATACAGAAAAATTGGCAAGGCTTACTGCTGAGGTTACTCATAATCACCCGGACGGTGTCGCCGGTGCGGTATCGGTTGCGGGCGTAATTTGCCTTGCAAGACAAGGTAAGAGTAAGGAAGAACTGAAAGCTTATATGGAAAATTTTTATCCTGTTGATTTTACCCTAGATGAAATCAGACCTGATTACAGATTTAATGAAATTTGTAAAACAACCGTTCCACAGGCTTTCAGAGCCTTTTATGAGGCGGATAACTTCGAAGATACAGTAAGAAACGCAATATCCCTCGGCGGTGACAGCGATACCTTAGCGGCAATTGCAGGCTCTATGGCTGAGGCGTTTTACGGTGTTGACGAAAAAACCAAAAGCAAAGCGTTATCCTTTCTTGATTCTCGTCTGTTGGGTGTATTTGAGTGTTTTAAATCCAATTGGTAACAAAACAGTAAAGAATGGTTGCGAATGTGTAACTGTTATTGACAAAATGCGGCTTATTTGATATAATGTAGAAAATCTTAGTGCTTCGGGAATGCCAAGGGATTTAATAAACATATAAAAGCCGTTCAATCGGTTTGTATTTTTATGTCCCTGTCGCTAAGACAGGGCTTTTTTCATCAGTTAACAGGAGGAAAACATGAACTTCGTTTTAAAAGATGCTAAAGTTTTTCGCAAAGGTAAGTTCATAAAGGGCGATATTCTTGTTAAAGACGGTCGCCTTACTCATCTTTTCGGTTTTTCTTCTGTCCCTGCGGATGCTATTGTTTATAATGCAGAAAATTGTATTGTTATTCCGGGTCTTATTGATGTACACGTGCATCTCAGAGAACCCGGTTTTTCTTTTAAAGAAACAATAAAAAGCGGGACAGAGGCTGCAGCTCACGGCGGATATACTCACATCTGCTCAATGCCCAATCTGAATCCTGTACCGGATTCAATAAAGAGCCTGAAGCAGCAGCTTGATATCATCAAATCAGATGCAGTTATCAAGGTAACACCTTACGGCTCAATAACTGTAGCACAAATGGGTGATGAGCTTTCCGATATGGATGGTATGAAGAGCCTCGTTGCAGGCTTTTCAGATGACGGCAAGGGTGTTCAGGAAGCGGAAATGATGATAATGGCAATGGAAACTGCCGGAGCCTGCGGTAAAATGATTGTTGCCCATTGCGAAGATAATTCTCTTCTTCGCGGCGGCTATATACACGACGGAGAATATGCACGCATGCACGGTCACAAAGGTATCTGCTCTGAGAGTGAATATCTTCCCATAAAGCGTGATATTTCGCTTGCTAAGCGTACGGGCTGTGCTTACCATGTCTGCCATATCTCAACCAAAGAAAGCGTTGAAGTTATCAGACAGGCGAAGAAGGACGGAGTTGATATTACCTGCGAAACCGCACCTCACTATCTTGTATTCAATGATATGGATTTGCAGGAGGACGGCAGATTCAAAATGAATCCTCCCATAAGAGGAGAAGAGGACAGACAAGCGCTCATTGAGGGCATCAAGGACGGAACAATCGACATGATTGCAACCGACCATGCTCCTCATACGGCAGAGGAAAAGAGCAGAGGACTTGAAAAGAGTCTTATGGGTGTTGTTGGGATTGAAACAGCTTTCCCTGTGCTCTGGACAGAGCTTGTTATGAAAAATGTAATTAGTGCAGAACATCTTGTGAAAATTATGAGCACGAACCCTGCAAAGCGTTTTGGCTTTGAAAGTGCTCTTGCAGACGGAAAAATTGCTGATTTTACAGTATTTGATGTAAGTGAGGAATATGAAATAAATCCCGAGGACTTCCTTTCCATGGGCAGAAGTACACCTTTTGCAGGCAGGAAGGTATTCGGCAAATGTCTTATGACAGTTTGCGGCGGTAAAGTAGCATACGAGTGTATGGAGGGGCGAAAAGAAAAATGAAGCAAACAATATTTGAAATAAAATCTAACGAGAAAATCGCGAAAGATGTATATAAAATGGTGCTCTCAGGCGATACATCTGACCTTAGAAAACCGGGACAGTTTGTAAATATCAAGCTTGAAGGTTTCTTCCTTCGCAGACCGATTTCCGTCTGTGACTACGACGAGGGTGTTCTTACTCTTATCTACAAGGTTGTAGGCGAGGGTACAGAGGTTATGTGTAAATTGACTGAGGGCGAAAAGCTTGATATACTTACAGGTCTCGGTAACGGCTTCGATACACAGGTAAGCGGTGAAAATCCTGTTGTTATCGGCGGCGGTGTTGGTGTTCCCCCTATGTTCAACCTTGCGAGAAAGCTTATTTCTGAGGGGAAAAAGGTAACAGCGGTTCTCGGCTTCAATAAGGAAGAAGAGATCTTCTATAAAGAAGAGTTTGAAAAACTCGGTGCAGATGTGCTTGTTACAACAGTTGACGGTTCTGTGGGAGTAAAAGGCTTTGTAACAGATGCCGTGAAAGACCTTGATTTTTCATACACTTACTGTTGCGGTCCTGAGCCGATGCTGAAAGCTGTTTATAACGCATCTGACAAAGGCGGTCAGTTCAGCTTTGAAGAAAGAATGGGTTGCGGCTTCGGTGCATGTATGGGTTGCAGCTGCAAGACAAAATACGGCAACAAGAGAATCTGCAAGGAAGGTCCTGTTCTTGTGAAGGAGGAAATTATATGGTGAACTTAAAAGTAAATTTATCGGGCATAGAGCTTGATAATCCTATAATCCCTGCAAGCGGAACCTTCGGCTTCGGCTATGAGTTTGCAGAGCTTTATGATATAAACATTCTCGGCTCACTTTCCTTCAAGGGCACAACTCTCGAACCCCGTTTCGGAAATCCCACACCGAGAATTGCGGAAACAAGAAGCGGTATGATTAATTCCGTAGGACTTCAGAATCCCGGTGTTGACAAGGTAATTGCTGAGGAACTTCCGAAACTCAGAGCCTGCTTCAAAAAGCCTATCATGGCAAATGTCAGCGGCTTCTCAATTGATGAATACAGGACATGCTGTGAAAAAATTGATAAAGAGGAACAGGTTGAATTTATTGAGGTCAACGTCAGTTGTCCCAATGTTCATAACGGCGGTATGAGCTTCGGTACATCTCCCGAAAGTGCGGCAGAGGTGACAAAGGCAGTTAAAGCGGTAACAAAGAAGCCTGTGTTTATCAAACTCAGCCCCAATGTCACAGATATAGTTTCTATTGCAAAAGCTTGTGAAGAAGCGGGTGCAGACGGCATCAGCCTTATTAACACACTCCTCGGCATGAAGATAGATTTAAGAACAAGAAAACCTGTTATTGCCAACAAAATGGGCGGATTCTCAGGTGACGCAATTTTCCCCGTAGCAGTGAGAATGGTTTATCAGGTTTATGAAGCAGTCAATATTCCGATAATCGGCATGGGCGGTGTGTCCCGCGCAGAGGATGTTATTGAGCTTATGCTTGCAGGTGCAACGGCAGTTGAAGTCGGTGCTGCAAATCTTGCTGAGCCTTACGCTTGTAAGAATATCATCGAGGATTTGCCCCGTGTCATGGAAAAATACGGTATTAATAATTTAAAAGATATAATAGGAGGCGCACACTAATGGGTAAAGACGTAATTATCGCATGTGACTTTGACGGAAAAGAGGAAGTGCTTAAATTCCTCGACAAATTCACAGGTAAAAAACCTTTTGTGAAAATCGGTATGGAGCTGTATTATTCAGCAGGTCCCGATATCGTTAAGGAAATTAAGGCAAGAGGACACAAAATTTTCCTTGATCTTAAGCTTCACGATATCCCCAACACAGTAAAAAAATCTATGGCAGTTCTGTCAAAGCTGGATGTTGATATGTGCAACCTCCACGCAGCAGGTACAGTTGCAATGATGGAAGCCGCAATTGAAGGACTTACCCGTCCTGACGGCACAAGACCTCTTCTCATCGCAGTAACTCAGCTTACATCAACAAGCGAAGAGAGAATGAAAGAGGACCTTCTTATTGAAAAGCCAATTGACGAAGTTATCATGCACTATGCATCACGTGCAAAGGTTGCAGGTCTTGACGGCGTTGTTTGTTCACCCCTTGAGGCTGCAAAAGTAAAATCCGTCTGCGGAAATGAATTTCTGACAGTTACACCCGGTGTACGCTTTGCAGACGGCGAAGTAGGTGACCAGGTAAGAATCGCAACACCTGAGAGAGCGAAGGAAATCGGCTCTGACTACATCGTTGTAGGCAGACCTATCACTCAGGCACCCGACCCTGTTGCAGCATACGAGAGATGCGTTAGAGAATTTGTTGACTAATACTTGAATATAAAGGAGAAATTTATCATGGAAAGACTTATTGCAGAAGATTTGCTCTCTATCAGAGCTGTATTTTTCAGACCCGACGAGCCCTTCACATGGGCAAGCGGTATTAAAAGCCCTGTTTATTGTGATAACAGACTTACACTCACAGCGCCTAAAGTAAGAAACGATGTTGAAAACGCACTTGCAGAAACAATCAAAAAAGAATATCCCGAATGTGAAGTTCTTATGGGTACAAGCACTGCAGGTATCGCACATGCTGCTATCACAGCTCATATTCTCGGACTTCCCATGGGTTATGTACGCTCAGGCTCAAAGGACCACGGCAGACAGAACCAGATTGAAGGCAAGCTTGAAAAAGGTCAGAAGGTTGTAGTTGTTGAAGACCTTATTTCAACAGGCGGCAGTGTTATCGAGGTTGTAAATGTTCTTCGTGAAGCAGGTGCAGAGGTTCTCGGTATTGTAAGCATCTTCACATACGGCATGCAGAAAGGTCTTGACAGACTTGCCGCTGCAAATGTTAAAAACATTTCCCTTACAAACTTTGATGTTATCGCGGATGTAGCAGCAGAAACAGGCTATATCAAACGCGAGGATGTTGAAAGACTTATTAAATTCAGAAATAATCCTTCAGACGAAAGCTGGATCGGGTGAAAAGCATGAGAAGTCTTATTGATATTAATGATTTGTCAACTGAAGAAATTGACGAGCTTATTGCAACGGCAAACGATATCATAGAGAACCCTGAAAAATATGCGCACAAATGTGACGGCATGAAGCTTGCAACACTTTTCTTTGAACCCTCAACAAGAACAAGACTCAGCTTTGAAGCAGCAATGTACGAGCTGGGCGGTAACGTTCTGGGCTTTTCTGAGGCACAGTCATCTTCTGCCGCAAAAGGTGAAAGTGTTTCCGATACAGTCAAGACAGTAAGCTGTTATGCTGAAATTATTGCAATGCGCCATCCGAAAGAGGGTGCGCCTTTAGTTGCTTCAAAGAAAGCATCAGTGCCGATTATCAACGCAGGTGACGGCGGTCACAACCATCCTACTCAGACACTGACTGACCTTCTTACAATTCACCGCGAAAAGGGCAGATTTAACGACCTGACGATCGGTTTCTGCGGCGACCTGAAATTCGGCAGAACGGTACATTCGCTTATTGAGGCTATGTCAAGATATGAGAATATCAAAGTCGTGCTCATTTCACCTGTTGAACTGAAGCTTCCCAGCTACATCAAGCATGATGTTCTGAAAGCCAACAACATTGAATATATCCAGACGACTAACCTTGAAGAGGTAATGCCTACTCTTGATATTCTCTACATGACACGAGTTCAGCGTGAAAGATTCTTCAACGAGGACGATTATGTCCGTCTTAAAGACAGCTACATTCTCACTCCTCAGAAGCTTCTTACCGCTAAGGAAGACCTGTGCATCATGCATCCGCTTCCGAGAGTTAACGAAATCTCAACTGCGATTGACGAGGACAAGCGTGCTTGCTATTTTAAGCAAGTACTCAACGGAAAATATATCAGAATGGCACTTATTCTCAAACTTTTGGGGGTGGAATAAATGATAGTTGATGCAATTAAAAACGGCATTGTAATTGACCATATTACTGCAGGCCATGCAATGGAGCTTTATTCCATTCTTAACCTTGATGAGCTTGATTGCACTGTTGCAATTCTCAAGAATGTTTCAAGTAAGAAAAAGGGTAAAAAGGATATTATCAAAATCGACACGCTCATTGACGTGGATTTTGATGTTCTCGGTTACGTTGACCCTAACATCACTGTAAGCATTATCAAAGAGGGTAAGGTTGAGAAAAAACTTGAAATGACTCTTCCCGAAACTGTAACGAATGTTCTCAGATGCAAAAATCCCCGTTGCATAACTTCAACTGAGCAGGAGCTTGACCATGTGTTCAAGCTTACCGATGCAAGACGTAAGATTTACAGATGTATTTACTGTGAAAGTCAATCAAAGTAATAACTAATAAAAATAAAGTCAAAATTTCACTTTTTTTGTAAGTAAAACTGTTGACTTATCTATTCGGCAAAATGTATAATTATAATAAAGTAAAATATACGTTTTTCACAACTGACGGAGCAGGTGGTAATAACACCGGGGGAGTGAGAAACTGAAAAATTTTGTCGACCGTCTGGGCAGTTCTGTTTTCATTGATAGTGGGAAAGAACTGCCTTTTTCTGTTTAGGAGGAACATAAAAATGAAAAAAGTTGCTATTATTATGGGCAGCGACAGCGATTTGCCCGTTATTGAAAAAGGCATTTCAAAGCTTGAGGAATTCGGAATTGAATTTGAAGTCCATGTTTTCTCAGCTCACAGAACACCTGTAGAAGCAAAGGTTTTTTCAGAAACTGCAAGAGAAAACGGCTTCGGTGTAATTATTGCGGCAGCAGGCATGGCAGCACACCTTGCAGGTGCAATTGCAGCGAACACAACTTTGCCTGTAATCGGAATTCCGGTAAAGAGCACAAATCTTGACGGCATGGATGCTCTTCTCTCAACAGTGCAGATGCCTACAGGTATTCCTGTTGCAACAGTGGCGATCAACGGTGCGGCAAATGCGGCACTTCTTGCAATTGAAATTCTTGCAGTAACAGATGATGACTTGGCTCAGAAGCTTGATGCTATGAGAAAAGAAGGCGCAGAAACAGTTCTCAAAAAAGACGCCGCAATCTCAGCAAAATACTCTAAGTAAGGTGATATAAATGGGCGGTTTTTTCGGAGCAGTATCTGAAAGAGACTGTGTTATAGATGTTTTCTTCGGTGTTGACTACCACTCTCACCTTGGCACACGCCGCGGCGGTATGGCAGCATACGATGAAAAAATCGGTCTCCAGAGGGAGATTCATAATATTGAAAATTCACCCTTCAGAACAAAATTTGAAGGCATCACTGAGGAAATGAGGGGAAAGTCTTGCATCGGCTGTATCAGCGACAGCGACCCTCAGCCTCTTCTTATCCGTTCAGAGCTTGGCAAATATGCAATCTGTACCGTAGGTGCAGTGAACAACTCTGAAGAGCTTGTGGAAAAGTATCTTTTAACAGGCGGTCATTTCAATGCGATGACAGGCGGTAAAGTAAATTCAACCGAGCTTGTTGCGGCACTTATAAGTCAGAAACAAAGCTTTGTTGAGGGCATTAAATTTGTGCAGAATGTAATTGACGGCTCAATGTCAATTCTCATTCTTAAAGAAAGCGGCTCAATCATCGCCGCAAGAGATAAAATGGGCAGAATCCCCGTGCTTATCGGTAAGGATGATGAAGGTCACTGTGTAACCTTTGAGAATTTTGCTTATGACAAGCTTGGTTATTCTCCCGCAAAGGAATTAGGTCCGGGTGAAATTGTAGAGATTACACCGAAAGCAATTGAAGTTTTGTCTGAGCCTGAGAAAGAAATGAAAATCTGTGCCTTCCTCTGGACATATTACGGCTATCCTACTTCAGTTTATGAGGGCATAAATGTTGAGGCAATGCGTTACCGCAACGGTGTGATAATGGCAGAAACTGACAGGAAAAACGGTGTTGCACAGGACCTTGACTATGTTGCAGGTGTTCCTGATTCAGGTACACCCCATGCTATCGGTTACGCAAACGAAAGTCATGCGGATTTTGCAAGACCTTTCATCAAATATACACCCACATGGCCCAGAAGCTTCATGCCTTCTAATCAGAACGAGAGAAACAAGGTTGCAAAGATGAAACTTGTTCCCGTTCATGAACTGATTGCGGACAAAAAACTTCTCTTCGTTGATGACAGTATTGTAAGAGGTACACAGCTTCGCGAAACCGTTGATTTCCTTTATGAAAACGGTGCAAAGGAAGTCCATATCCGCTCAGCCTGTCCTCCCATTATGTATGGCTGCAAGTATCTCAACTTCTCACGCAGTACGTCAGAAATGGAGCTTATTGCAAGGCAGACAATTATGGAGCTTGAAGGCGAAGAAGGCTTTAAATATATTGAAGAATACAGTGACGGTTCAACTGAAAGAGGCAAAAAAATGCGAAAAGCAATATGCGAGAAACTTCATTTTTCATCTCTTGAATACCAGTCACTTGAAGGTGTTATTAAATCAATAGGCTTACCTGCGTGTAAGGTTTGCACCTATTGCTGGAATGGTAAAGAATAATTTTAAATATACTCAATCTGAAAGGAAGATTAACTGTGAACAATTCTAAATCAGACAGCTATGCATCAGCAGGCGTTGACATTACTGCCGGCTACAAAGCAGTTGAACTCATGAAACAGCATATTGCAAGAACAATTACAAAGGGTGCTGCATCTGATATCGGCGGTTTCGGCGGACTTTTCGAACTTGATCTTACAGGCATCAGCCGTCCTGTTCTTGTAAGCGGCACTGACGGTGTCGGTACAAAGCTTAAGCTTGCATTTATTATGGATAAACATGATACAGTAGGTATTGACTGCGTTGCAATGTGCGTTAACGATATTATCTGCTGCGGTGCAAAGCCCTTGTTCTTCCTTGACTATATTGCATGCGGTAAAAATGTTCCCGAAAAAATTGCAAGCATCGTTTCAGGTGTTGCTGAAGGCTGTGTTCAGTCAGGCGCATCACTCATCGGCGGTGAAACTGCAGAAATGCCCGGCTTCTATCCCGTAGACGAATATGACCTTGCAGGCTTCTCAGTAGGTGTTGTTGACAGAGATAAGGTTGTTGACAACTCTTCGGTTAAAGAAGGGGATACAATTATCGCCCTTAAATCAAGCGGTGTTCACTCAAACGGCTTCTCTCTTGTGAGAAAAGTTTTTGATGTTGAAAACAGTGATATCAAAACTCCTCTTGAAAGACTTGGCGGTAAATCAATCGGTGAAACACTTCTCACTCCCACAAAGATTTATGTTAAGCCTGTTCTTGCTCTTCTGGAAGAAGTAAAGGTTAAGGCGATTTCTCACATCACAGGCGGCGGCTTCTATGAGAATATTCCGAGAAGTATTCCCAAGGGCTTCGGCGCAAAAATCAAGAGAAGTGACGTTCAGGTTCTTCCGATTTTCGAACTTATTGCCGAAACAGGTAACATCCCCGAAAGAGATATGTTCAACACATTCAATATGGGTGTCGGTATGAGCATTGTTGTAAATAAAGAAGATGCTGATAAAGCTCTTGAAATTCTCCGTGCTAACGGCGAAGATGCTTATATTCTCGGTGAAGTTGTTGCCTCTGAAGAGGGTGTTATCATTGAGTAAAAAGAATATTGCCGTTCTCGTTTCAGGCGGCGGCACGAATCTCCAGAGTCTTATTGACTGTCAGAAAAACGGTATGTTCGGCGAGAGCGAAATTACTCTCGTTGTGGCATCAAAAGCAGGTGTATATGCTCTTGAAAGAGCTGCAAATGCCGGAATAGAAGGCATGGTGCTTGCAAGAAAAGAGTATGATGATATTGCATCATACTCAAAGGCTTTGACAGAAACTCTGAAAAATAAAAATATTGACCTTGTTGTTCTTGCAGGATTCCTGACAATAATTGACGAGCAGGTTTACGAAGCTTTCCCCAACAGAATCATGAATGTTCATCCTGCGCTTATTCCTTCGTTCTGCGGAAAAGGCTACTATGGACTTCATGTTCATGAAGAGGCTCTCAAAAAAGGTGTTAAGGTTTCAGGCGCAACGGTGCATTTTGTAACTCCTGAATGTGACGCCGGTCCCATAATTCTTCAGAAAGCAGTTGAAGTAAAACAGGATGACACTCCCGAAACACTGCAGAAGAGAATTATGCAAGAGGCTGAATGGAAAATTCTTCCTGAGGCAGTAAAGCTTTTCTGTGAAGACAGAATAACAGTTGAAAACAATAAAGTAATCATATCCTGATTTTGTACGAAAGGAACTGATGATATGGAAATTAAAACAATTGCTAACGAGCTTAATTCCCTTGCTTACCACGGCAGAGGCATTATTATCGGCAAAAGTGCCGACGGCAAAAAGGCTGTAACTGCTTATTTTATTATGGGCAGAAGCGAAAACAGCCGTAACCGCGTATTTGTTGCAGAAGGCAACAACATGCGTACAAAAGCATTTGATGAGTCAAAAATGACTGACCCGCATCTCATCATTTATTATCCCGTAAGAGTTCTCGGTAATAAAACAATCGTTACAAACGGCGACCAGACAGATACTCTTTACGAGCTTATGGATAAGCAGATGACATTTGAGCAGGCTCTTCGTACAAGAGAATTTGAAGATGATAAACCAAACTTTACTCCCAGAATTTCAGGCATTATCCGCCTCGAAAATGACGGCATGAACTATGCTATGTCAATTCTTAAGAGCGCGGAAGGTGATGATTCTTCATGTGAAAGATTTACTTATGCTTATTCAAATCCTGTCGCAGGTAAAGCAAAGTTTATCCATACATATAATTCAGAAGGCAATCCGCTTCCCTCATTTGAAGGTGAACCTAAAACTCTTGAACTTCCCGACGTTTCAATTGACGAGCTTGCAGACCTTATCTGGACAAATCTGAATGAAGATAATAAGGTTTCACTTTTCGTCAGATATATTGATATCGCTACAGGTGAAGCAGAAACAAGAATTGTAAATAAAAATCAGTAATTCAGGAGGAAAATCATGAAAGAATTTGAACTTAAATACGGTTGTAACCCTAATCAGAAGCCTGCAAAAATTTTCATGGCTGACGGAAAAGACCTTCCTATTGAAATCTTGAACGGCAGACCGGGTTTTATCAATTTCCTTGATGCTTTCAACAGCTGGCAGCTCGTTAAGGAAATCAAAGAAGCTCTCGGAGAAGTTGCCGCAACTTCTTTCAAGCACGTAAGCCCCACATCGGCGGCTATCGGAACACGTCTTCCTGAAAGTCTTAAAAAAGCTTGTTTTGTCGACGATATTGAAGGACTCGATGATTCTCCCTTGGCTTGCGCTTATGCCCGAGCAAGAGGTACAGACAGAATGTCCTCTTTCGGTGACTGGATCGCACTTTCAGACGTTTGC
>CAZDQE010000001.1:22932-109005 GCA_964507395.1 uncultured Eubacteriales bacterium
TCGCCCCCGGTTATGAAACTGAGGCTCTTGAACTACTCAAGGGTAAGAGAAAGGGAAATTACAATATCGTTAAAATTGACCCTGATTATGTTCCCGCCCCCGTTGAACATAAGGACGTTTACGGTATTACATTTGAACAGGGCAGAAACGAGTTCAAAATCAACGAAGAACTCCTTTCAAACCTTGTAACAGAAAATAAAGTCGTACCCGACAGTGCAAAGAGAGACCTTATAATCGCTCTCATTACACTTAAATATACACAGTCAAACTCAGTTTGCTACGCAGTTGACGGACAGGCAATCGGTGTCGGCGCAGGTCAGCAGTCAAGAATCCACTGCACACGTCTTGCAGGTAACAAAGCAGACATCTGGCATCTTCGCCAGCATCCTATGGTTCTTGACCTTCCTTTCCTTGACACAATCGGCAGACCTGACCGTGACAATGTAATCGACGTTTACATTTCAGACGATTACGAGGATGTATTGGCAGACGGAAACTGGCAGAAATATTTCAAAACTCAGCCTGCACCTCTTACAAGAGAAATCAAGAAAGAATATCTGTCTTCCTTGAGCGGTGTAGCTCTCGGCTCAGATGCTTTCTTCCCCTTTGATGATAACATCGAAAGAGCAAAGAGAAGCGGTGTTTCTTATATTGCACAGCCCGGCGGCTCAATCAGAGATGATGTTGTAATCAATTGCTGTAACAAATATAACATGACAATGTCATTTACAGGCATGAGATTGTTCCACCACTAATTGTATTTAGTCATAAGGAGAAATTATAATGAACTTTTTTGACGAACTTGCTGACTTTGATAATGAGGTTTTTTCTGCATGTGACCTTGAACTGAAAAGACAGCAGCATAATATTGAGCTTATCGCTTCTGAGAACATTGTATCTAAGGCAGTTCTTCTTGCTGCAGGTACGGTTCTTACAAACAAATATGCAGAGGGCTATCCTTCAAAAAGATATTACGGCGGTTGCGAGAGGGTAGACACAGTTGAAAACATTGCAAGAGAAAGAGTGAAAGAGCTTTTCGGTGCAGAGCATGCGAATGTTCAGCCTCACAGCGGCGCAAATGCAAACCTTGCAGCATTCTTTGCTTTCCTTGAATGTGGAGATACAGTAATGGGTCTTAACCTTGCAAACGGCGGACACCTTTCTCACGGCTCACCTGTAAACATTTCCGGTAAATATTTCAACGTTGTTCCTTACGGTGTTTCTGACGATACAGAAACTATTGACTATGAGGAAATGAGAAGAATTGCAGTAGAATGTAAGCCTAAAATGATTGTTTCAGGTGCAAGTGCATATTCAAGAACAATTGACTTTGCAAAAATCAGAGAAATCTGCGACGAAGTCGGTGCAATTATGATGGTTGACATCGCCCATATTGCAGGTCTTGTGGCTGCAGGTCTTCATCCCAGTCCTGTTCCTTATGCAGACGTTGTAACTTCAACGACACATAAAACACTCCGCGGTCCCCGTGGCGGTCTGATTCTCTGCAAGGAAAAATATGCAAAACAGATTGATAAGGCGGTTTTCCCCGGAACACAGGGCGGACCTCTCATGCACATTATTGCTGCAAAAGCTATTGCATTCGGTGAAGCACTTAAACCCGAATTCAAAGAATATCAGGCACAGGTTGTCAGAAATGCATCAACTCTTTGTCAGGCTATGAAGGATGAAGGCTTCAGAATCGTCTCAGACGGCACTGATAACCACTTGATGTTGGTTGACCTTACACCCTTTGATATTACAGGTAAAGAGCTTGAAAAGAGACTCGACGAGGTTCATATTACTGTTAATAAAAATACGATTCCCAATGAAAAACAGAGTCCTTTTGTAACAAGCGGTATCAGAATCGGCACTCCTGCAGTTACTTCACGCGGTTTCAAGGAAGAAGAAATGCTTCTTATTGCCAAGTGGATCAAGCTTGTTGCAACTGATTTCGAAAATTCAAAGGATAAAATCGCCGAAGAGGTAATGGCTCTTTGCGAGAAGTTCCCGATTTATCAGTAAATCAAAGAGAGGTATTTTAATGAAACTCTTGGTCGTAGGCGGCGGCGGACGCGAGCACGCCATTATTAAGAAATTAAAAGAAAATAAAAACGTTGAAAAAATCTATGCTCTTCCCGGCAACGGCGGTATTGCAGAGGATGCAGAATGTGTAGCTATCGGTGCAAAGGATATTGAAAAGCAGGTTGAATTTGCTAAAGCTAATAACATCGACTTTGCAGTTGTTGCTCCTGATGACCCACTCGTTTTAGGTGCAGTTGATGCACTGAACGCGGCGGGAATCAAATGCTTTGGTCCTACAAAGGCTGCAGCGATTATTGAGGGCAGTAAGGTTTTTTCGAAAAATCTCATGAAAAAATACGGCATCCCCACTGCTGAATATGAGGTTTTCTCAGATGCGGAAGATGCTCTTAAATACATTGAAACCTGTCCCATTCCTACAGTTATCAAGGCTGACGGTCTTGCTCTCGGCAAAGGTGTTATAATCGCAATGACACGTGAAGAGGCCGTAGATGCTGTTAAGGAAATTATGGAGGACAAGGTCTTCGGTGAAAGCGGAAACAACATTGTTATTGAGGAATTCCTCACTGGCCCCGAGGTTTCCGTTCTGTCATTTACAGACGGCAACACAGTCGTTCCCATGATTTCTTCAATGGACCACAAACGTGCTCTTGACAGTGATGAAGGTCTTAATACAGGCGGTATGGGAACAATTGCTCCTAACCCTTATTACACTGATGATGTGGCAAAGGAGTGTATGGAAAAAATCTTCCTGCCCACAATTAATGCCATGAAAGAAGAGGGGAGAACTTTCAAGGGATGTCTCTATTTCGGACTTATGATTACTCCCAGAGGTCCTAAAGTTATTGAATATAACTGCCGTTTCGGTGACCCTGAAACACAGGTGGTTCTTCCTCTGCTTGAAAGCGATTTGCTGGATATCATGGTTGCGTGTGCAGACGGTACATTGGCAGATACAGAAGTCAAGTTTTCGGAGAAAAACGCTTGTTGCGTTGTTATGGCATCTGAGGGATATCCCAAAAAGTACGCTACAGGCTTTGAAATTAAAGCAGAAAAAGACGAAGCTTATGAGCTTTACATCGCAGGTGCAAAACTGTCAGGTGACGGAAAGCTTCTGACAGGCGGCGGACGTGTTCTCGGAGTTGTTTCAACCGGCGAAACGCTTAAAGAAGCTGTTGATAAAGCTTATGAAAGCGTGAAAAAGGTCAGCTTTGATAACGCATTTTACAGAAAAGATATCGGCAAAAAAGCACTCTTGAAAACGGAGGATTAATAAATGGTTTACAGAATTTTTGTAGAAAAAAAGAGCGGTCTTGAAAATGAAGCAAATGCATTAAAACATGAAATCCGTTCGCTTCTTTCAATCAAAGGTCTTGAAAAGCTCAGAATTTTTAACAGATATGACGTTGAAAATATCGACGAAGAGCTTTTCGAAAAGAGCAAAATGACAGTTTTCGCTGAACCTCAGCTTGATAATATCAGTGATGATTTCACAGACGATGAAGCAATTATCTTTGCAACAGAATATCTTCCCGGTCAGTTTGACCAGCGTGCAGATTCAGCAGCGCAGTGTGTCCAGATTATTTCTCAGGGTGAAAAGCCTACTGTCAGAACTGCAAAGGTTTATGCTCTCTATGGTGATATTTCAGATGCAGAGCTTGCTGAAATAAAAAAATACGTAATTAACCCCGTTGAGTCACGTGAGGCTACTCTTAAAAAGCCTGAAACTCTCGCAAATAATTATGATATCCCCACAGAGGTTGAAACTCTTGACGGTTTTATCGACCTTGATAAAGACGGTTTGGCACAGTTTGTTAAATCCTACGGTCTCGCAATGGATAATGACGATATCAAATTCTGTCAGGATTATTTCAAATCAGAAAACAGAAACCCCACAATCACTGAAATCAGAATGATTGATACATACTGGTCAGATCATTGCCGTCATACAACATTCCTTACAACAATTGACAGCGTGAAGTTTGAGGACGAGCTTATTGAAAGCGCATGGGAACAGTACATAGCATCAAGAAAAGAGCTCGGCAGAACAAAGCCTGTTAATCTCATGGATGTTGCAACTTTAGCTACAAGGGTTCTTAAAGCTAACGGCAAACTTCCCAAGCTTGATGAATCGGAAGAAATCAACGCTTGTACTGTAAAAATCACAGTAGATGTTGACGGAAAAGATGAAGAATGGCTTCTTCTCTTCAAAAATGAAACTCACAACCATCCTACAGAAATTGAGCCCTTCGGCGGTGCCGCAACTTGTATCGGCGGTGCAATCCGTGACCCGCTTTCAGGTCGTTCTTATGTTTACGGTGCTATGCGTGTTACAGGTGCAGGCAACCCCTTAAAGAGCGTTGCCGAAACGATGAAGGGCAAGCTTCCTCAGAGAAAAATCGTAAGAACTGCAGCGGCAGGTTATTCATCATACGGTAATCAGATTGGTCTTGCAACAGGTCAGGTCGATGAACTCTACCATGACGGCTATGTTGCAAAGAGAATGGAAATCGGTGCAGTTGTTGCGGCTGCTCCTGCTAAAAATGTACGCAGAGAACGTCCCGAAGACGGTGATATCGTAATTCTTCTCGGCGGCAGAACAGGACGTGACGGTTGCGGCGGTGCAACAGGTTCTTCAAAATCACATACACTTGAATCTCTTGAATCCTGCGGTGCAGAAGTTCAGAAGGGTAATGCTCCCGAAGAGAGAAAGCTTCAGAGACTTTTCAGAAACGCAGAAGCATCATACCTTATCAAGCGTTGCAATGACTTCGGTGCAGGCGGTGTTTCCGTTGCTATAGGTGAACTTGCAGACGGTCTTGAAATTGACCTCAATAAAGTTCCCAAGAAGTATGACGGTCTTGACGGCACAGAGCTTGCAATCAGTGAAAGTCAGGAAAGAATGGCAGTTGTGGTTGAAGAAAAGGATGTTGCAAGATTCCTTGAGCTTGCATCTCTTGAAAACCTTGAAGCAACTCCCGTTGCAGTCGTTAAGGCTGAACCTCGTCTTGTAATGAACTGGAACGGCAAGAAGATTGTTGATATTTCAAGAGAATTCCTTAACTCAAACGGTGCAGAAAAGCACATTGATATTGCTCCCGTTAAACCTGAATGTTACAAGAAAACCGTAGACGGCTCATTTAAAGATAACATGGAAGCTCTGGCTTCTGACCTTAATGTCTGTTCAAAGAGAGGACTTTCTGAGCGTTTTGACTCAACAATCGGTGCAGGCACAGTCCTTATGCCCTTCGGCGGTAAGCATCAGCAAACACCCATTCAGGCAATGGTACACAAAATTTCAACTGAAAAAGCAAAAACAACAAGTTGTTCGCTTATGTCATGGGGCTACAATCCCTTTATTGCTGAAAAGAGTCCCTTCCACTCAGCGTACCTTGCAGTAATTGAATCGGTTTCAAAGCTTATTGCAACAGGTGCTTCTTTTGAGGATGTTTATCTTACATTCCAGGAGTACTTTGAGAAACCTCTCAAATCACCTCAGCGCTGGGGCAAACCTCTCTCAGCACTTCTCGGTGCATTTAAGGCACAGCTTGAGCTTGAAATTGCTTCAATCGGCGGTAAAGACTCAATGAGCGGTTCTTTTGAAGATATTGATGTTCCGCCAACACTTGTATCTTTCGCAGTTACAACAGAAAAGGTTGACAGCATCGTATCTCCCGAATTCAAGGGTGCAGGACATAATGTATGTCTTGTGAAACCCGAATACGATGAAAACGGACTTCCTGTGACATCATCACTTAAAGAGGTTTTCGCAAAGGTAAATAACCTTCTCTCAAGCGGCAAAGCACTTGCAGCATATACACCTACACTCGGAGGTGTTGCAGAAGCAGTTATGAAAATGTGCTTCGGTAACGATATCGGCTTTAAGTTTGAAGAAAATATTTCTGATGATGAAATCTTCGGTTACAACTACGGCTCATTTGTTCTTGAAATGGCTGACGATACTGTTGAAGGAAATCTTCTCGGTAAAACAACTGAGGAAAAAGCAATCGTCAAAGGCGCTGATGCAGTTTGCCTTAATGATCTTCTTAAAATTTACGAAGATAAGCTTGAGCCCATTTACTCATGCAATATTCCCACAGAGGGCAAGGAAATTCCTGCATTCTCTTACGAAGCAACTGAAAGAAAAGCACCTGCAATAAAGTGTGCAAAACCGAAGGTTCTTATTCCTGTATTCCCGGGTACAAACTGTGAATACGATTCAGCAAAGGCTATGGAATACGCAGGCGCAGAAGCTGAAATCATCGTTCTCAATAACCTGACATCTGATGGCATTTCAAGAAGTGTTGAACGCTTTGCTTCTTCTCTTGAAACTGCTCAGATGGTATTTGTACCCGGCGGTTTCTCAGGCGGTGACGAACCTGACGGTTCAGGTAAATTCATCACAGCATTCTTCCGTAACGCAGCAGTTAAAGACGGCGTAACAAACCTTCTCGAAAACCGTGACGGTCTTATGTGCGGTATCTGTAACGGCTTCCAGGCGCTTATCAAGCTTGGTCTTGTACCTTATGGTAAGATTATTGACACAGATGAAAATTGCCCCACACTTACCTTCAATACAATCGGACGTCACCAGTCAAGACTTGTGAGAACACGAATTGCATCAAATAAGTCACCCTGGCTGTCAGCAACAAATGTGGGTGATGTTTACACAGTGCCGATTTCACACGGTGAAGGTCGTTTCCTTGCAAGTGATGAGCTTATTAAGAAACTTGCCGAAAACGGTCAGATTGCAACTCAGTATGTTGACCTTGACGGAGTACCTACTGATGACATCCGTTTCAATCCCAATAACTCAGCTTTCGCAATTGAAGGTATTACATCACCTGACGGCAGAGTATTCGGTAAGATGGGTCACTCAGAGCGTAAAGGCTACGGACTTTACAAAAATGTTGACGGTATCTTCGATATGCAGATGTTTGAATCAGCAGTAAAATATTTTAAATAATAAATTTCAGCGGAGATTTCAACATCTCCGCTGTTTTTCGGAAGGAAAAATAAATGGAAAAATCTTTTGAAAATCTCTATTTATCATCGGAAATTCAAAGAGCCGTTGACGATATGGGATTTAAGGAAATGACCGATATACAGGCAAAAGCTATACCTCTTATCAGAACAGGCGCTGATGTTATCGGACGTTCACAGACAGGTACGGGTAAAACTGTAGCCTTTGCAATTCCTGCACTTGAAACTCTCGATACCGACCTTGAAAAGGTGCAGATTATAATTCTCTGTCCCACACGCGAGCTTGCAATGCAGGGAGCAGGGGAAATCAAAAAACTTTCACGCTTTATGAATAAGGTCAAGGTCTGCGATGTTTATGGCGGTGCCGCGATGGACAGGCAGATTATGAAACTAAAAAAAGCAAATATCGTTATCGGTACACCGGGCAGAATTATGGACCACATGAGGAGAAGGACTCTGAAACTTCACAATGTGAAAATGGTCGTTCTCGATGAGGCTGATGAAATGCTCAGCATGGGTTTCAGGGAGGATATAGAAGAAATCCTCTCTCATACTCCCGATGACAGGCAGACGGTTCTCTTTTCAGCTACAATGCCGAAAGAAATTCTGGAGATTACCGAAAAATTTCAGAAAAATCCTCTGATGATTGAAATTCAGTCTCAGAGCATGACCGTCGAGCACATAAAGCAGAGTTTTATTGAGGTTCCCATGGGTAAAAAGATGGATGCACTGAATATGCTTCTTCGTTATTTTGCGCCCAAAAGAGCGATGATTTTCTGTAATACCAAGGTAATGGTTGAGGATTTAGGTAAATATCTTAAAGAAAACGGCTTTAATTCTGAGGGACTTCACGGTGATATGCAGCAGTCCTCAAGAACGCGTGTTATGGATTCTTTCAAATCAGGTCTAAGCAACATTCTTATTGCAACGGATGTGGCTGCAAGAGGTATTGATGTAAACGACATTGACTTTGTTTTTAACTATGACATTCCTCAGAACAGAGAATATTACGTTCACCGAATCGGCAGAACAGGAAGAGCAGGCAAAACAGGTACTGCTGTTACAATCTGCAGCGGCAGACGTCAGATAACTGCAATTAAAGATATTGCACGCAGTACAAAATCTGAGATTGAACGGCTTGATTTGCCAAGTACAGATGACCTTAGAAATAAGCTTGCAGAAAGAGAGCTTGCATCTCTCAGAGAACAGCTCGACATTAATGTTGATGAACGCTATAATAAGCTTCTGAATGAGCTTCTCAGCGAAGGAATTTCCCTTTATGATTTAAGCGCAAAGCTTCTGCAGATTATCATGGGCGATAAAATGGAGCAGATTTCTTCTCTTGAATCCTTTGGAGGGAAGAAAAGGGGAGACGATAAGGATTTCTGCAAGATTATTATTTCAATCGGCAGAAACAGACGTGTTGCACCTAATCATATTATGTGTGCAATTGCCGACAGAACGGGTATTTCAGGTAAGGAAATCGGAAAAATTGAAATCTATGATGACCATACAATTGTGGGAATTCCGAAAGACAAGGCTGATGAAATTATTCTTAAAATGATAGGCTGTAAAATTAACAGCCACATAGTTGAAACAGGTGTCTACAATGAAAAGAAAACAACAGTGAAACCTGAAAAGCAACAAAGAAATTTCAGCAAAGAAAGACCTAAACAGAGTAAGGAAAAATCATTTAAACAGAAAAAAGAGAAGTCTTTCAGAAAACCGAAAGACAAAGTAAAAAGGAAAAGAAAATAAAAAATGCCCCTCAACATCAACGCTAGGCATTGGTGTCGAGGGATTAATTTTAATCTTCAAGAGACATGAGCATTTCTGACATTTCATCGTAGAAATCATGAAGCTTCTGTTTGTTTGAAAAAAGTCCGATTGGTGTGCCGTGGTCGCCCTTTTGCGTTGGCATTATATTCCATATACCGCTTTGAATTGTGCCGTCATATTCCTTTGCAGGTTCATCAAGGGGATTCTTTGCTGAAACGGTGTTTACAAGACCGTCATTTGAAAGCCAGCTATCGTCAAAATCAATTCCGTTTGAATCTTCGGGAACACCGTAAATTCTTAAGAGCAAACCTGTTAAGGAAAGGAAGATAAAATCAGTGTTTATGGGAAGCTTGCATATTTCATCGGTTGCATCAAAGGTGTAGCAGAAATAGTTTATGTTTTCGCTGATTTCTATAGTTTTATTAAGCTTTTGTGCGCCTTCAAAAGAAAGGTCAACAACGACTCCATCCCCCGAGTTCCCAAATTTATCAATTGCTGCTAATAGCTTCTCGTCAGCGGTTCTTTCGCCGGGTATGCAGGTAAGACCGAACTGTTCAAGATGAAAGTCAACAAGAATGCCGTTCAGAAAACTTCTGCCCATAATTCCTGCATAGCAGCTTGCCAATAACTCAAGTAAAGGTCTTAAGTAAAGTATTTCTGCAACGTCATAAGTTGTTGTGCCGTTGTTAGGTGAGCATATTGTGGTAACGCTTTCAACAAGATTTTCTTTACCGCCTGTGAAAAGACCGGAAATTGAATCCTTATCGGTTAAAGCAATCTCGTTTTCATCACCGTATGTCAGTAGGTGTGCAAGAAGTCTGACAGCCTGTCCGCCGTGGCTGTGACCGATAAGATGAACTTTATTGTTTTCGCTCCAATCAGGAACAAGAGCCTGGTCGTAAGTTCTTCCGTATCTCGAGTGACCGTGTTCAGCAGCATGAAATTCGCCGTAGTCAACTGTTGTTCCCGTAAGCTGTGCATAAATTTCGCAAGCGTTGTCCCATGCACTGGAAATCGGACCGACTGAAACATCGTAGCACTCTATGTTGTTATTTCGGAGATATTTCATCAGGCTTCCTGTTGTACCGCCCCAGTAAGGGAGAATTTTGTTGATGCCTTCATCTTGTCCCCAGCCGAACATACCGTGTACAAAAATAAACGGGTACTTGTTTTCACTTTTGTTTTCTTCTGCAAAAGCCGTTAATGTAACGGAAAACATAATACAGAGAGAAAGCAAAAGTGCAATTATTCTCTTTGTAGTTTTCATGATATACACATCCTTTCTGCATATTTTAATTGTAGAACTCAAATGTTAACAAAAGATTTACCAAAAATTAAAATTTGTTAGTGAAATTGTTAATTAAACATCTGTAATGATTATAACAGAACTGTTTTTACTGTTGCAATTACATCAAAATTAAAAAGTATAAATTTTTGTTTTAAAACTTGACTAAATGTAAATAATGTTATATAATTTATAAGATATTTTAAAGGTTATGATGAGTTTAGTTTTTTATCCGACGCTGACAGAGAGGGAAGTCGCGGCTGAAAGCTTCCTGCGTGATTCGGTAAAAAACATGCCGGCTCTGAACTGCCTGCGATGAGCAGTGCCGTACGCTTGCGTTAAAAGCAAATTGAGTGGTGCTTTTTGCACAATTCGGGTGGTACCGCAGGGCTTTGCCTTGTCCCGATTTGTTTGCAGGGGGCATTATATTTTTTGTAAATAAATATTTAATATATTTAAGGAGTAATCAATTATGAAATGGACAGGTCTTAACGAACTTCGAGAAAAATACCTTGAATTCTTTGAGAGCAAGGGTCACCTTCGCTTGCCTTCATTCTCTCTTGTTCCTCAGGGCGACAAGAGCCTTTTGCTTATCAACTCAGGTATGGCTCCCATGAAAAAGTATTTTACAGGTGAAGTAACACCTCCCAGAAACCGTGTTACAACATGCCAGAAATGTATCAGAACACCTGATATTGAACGCGTTGGTAAAACAGCCCGTCACGGAACATATTTTGAAATGCTTGGTAACTTCTCGTTCGGTGATTATTTCAAAAATGAGGCAACTGCATGGGCATGGGAATTTTTCACGGAAGTGCTTGAAATTCCTGCAGAACTTCTCTATTGCAGTATTTATGAAGAGGACGACGAGGCTTTTGACATCTGGACAAAGAAGGTGGGCGTTGACCCCTCACACATTAAAAGACTTGGTAAAGAAGACAACTTCTGGGAACACGGTGCAGGTCCCTGCGGTCCTTGCTCGGAAATTTATTTTGACCGCGGTGAAAAATACGGCTGCGGTTCGCCTGATTGCGGTGTAGGTTGTGAATGTGACCGCTTTATTGAAGTATGGAATCTTGTTTTTACACAGTTCTCAAATGACGGCGAGGGCAATTATACAAAGCTTGACCGCTGCAATATTGACACAGGCATGGGACTTGAAAGACTTGCTTGTGTTATGCAGGATGTTGACAATCTCTTCGAGGTTGACACAGTTCAGAATATTATGAAGCACATCATGGAAATTTCCGAGATAAAATACCATGATAATGAAAAGACAGACGTATCTCTGCGTGTTATTACTGACCATATCCGTTCAACAACATTTATGATTGGTGACGGCGTTATGCCTTCAAACGAAGGTAAGGGTTATGTTCTTCGCAGACTCCTCAGACGTGCCGCAAGACACGGTAAGCTTATCGGAATTGACAGACCTTTCCTTTATGAGGTTTGTGATACAGTTATTAAAGAAAACGAATCAGCATATCCCAATCTTGTTGAAAAGCGTGATTTCATCGTGAAAATCGTTAAGATTGAAGAGGAAAACTTCAATAAGACTATCGACTCGGGTATGCAACTTCTCACATCAATGATTGAGAATACTGAAAACAATGTACTTTCAGGTGAGGACGCATTCAAGCTTTCGGATACTTACGGCTTCCCCATTGACCTTACAAAGGAAATCCTCGAAGAGAAGGGCATGAGCGTTGACGAGGAGAAATTCAAAGAGCTCGTTCTTGAACAGAGAAACCGTTCTCGCGATGCACGTAAGGATGCAGGCGCAGAGGCTTGGAAAGACAGCGGCGTTGTAACAAACGGTATCGCTGCAACCGAATTCCTTGGCTATACAGAGTTTGAAAATGATGCTGAGGTTATTGCTCTTATTTCTGCAGGAGAAAGAAAAGAGTTTATTGAAAACGGAGAAGAAGCAGTTCTTATTCTTGATAAAACATCATTTTACGCTGAAAGCGGCGGACAGGTAGGCGACAAAGGCTTAATTACTGTTGGTGAAACAGTATTTGAAGTTGTTGATACAAAGAAAACACATGACGGCGTCTTCCTTCACTACGGTGTAATTGTAGAGGGTGACGGCATTAAGCTTGGTGACAAAGCAAAGGCTGTTATCAATAAGGATGACAGACTTTCAATTATGCGTAACCATACTGCGGCTCATCTTCTTCAGGCAGCGTTGAGAAAGGTTCTCGGCACTCATGTTGAACAGGCAGGTCAGCTTGTCAATAAAGATAATGTACGTTTTGACTTTACTCATTTCTCAGCCCTTACAAGCGAAGAAATTGCAGAGGTTGAAAAGCTTGTAAACGAAGAAATTCTTTCAGCCGCAGAGGTTACAATGACAGAGATGCCTATTGAAGAAGCAAAGAAAATGGGTGCAATGGCACTCTTCGGGGAAAAATACGGCGACGTTGTACGTGTTGTTAAAGCCGGCGAATATTCAACTGAGCTTTGCGGCGGTACACACGTTTCATCAACAGGTAACTTAGGTCTCTTCAAGATTGTCAGCGAATCATCTGTTGCCGCCGGTGTAAGAAGAATTGAAGCTGTAACAGGCAGCGGTGTTCTTGAATTTATTACAAAAAAACTTACTCTTATTGCCAATACTGCAGAAACACTTAAACTTGCTAACGTAAATGACCTTGACAAGCGTGCAGAGAGCGTAATGGCTGAAATGAAGGATAAGGACAGAGAGATTTCAAGACTTTCATCTGAGCTTTCATCAATCAAGGCAAACAGCCTTTCTTCATCAGCAAAAGATATTGCAGGCGTTAAGCTTATTGCAACAGTATCTGAAGATATGTCAGCAGATGACCTTCGTTCAATGTGCGAGGCTCTTCGTGACACAAGTGATGATGCGGTTATCGTAATCGGTAATAAAAACAAGGATAAAGGCAATATCAATTTCGCATGCGGCTGTGCAAAGGGTGCAATTGCAAAGGGTATGAACGCAGGCTCAATTGTCCGTGAAGTAGCAAAACTTGCAGGCGGTTCAGGCGGCGGACGTCCCGATTTTGCAATGGCAGGCGGTAAAGACATTTCCAAAGCCGAAGAAGCAATTGCAGGAGTAGAAGCAATTGTATCTTCAATGGCTAAATAAATTGAAAGGAAGTTTCTTAAAATGGATTGTTTGTTTTGTAAAATAATTGCAGGTGAAATTCCGTCAAAAAAAGCCTATGAGGATGAGCTTGTTTATGCTTTCCATGATATTGACCCTCAGGCGCCTGTTCACATTCTTATAATTCCCAAAGAACACATTTCATCTGCAGATGAAATTAATGAGAATAACAGTGCAGTTGTTGCTCATATTTTTGAAGTTGCAGCAAAACTTGCAAAAGAAAATAACCTGTCGGCAGACGGCTACAGAATCGTTACAAACATCGGTGAAGCAGGCGGACAGACTGTAAAGCATCTTCATTTCCATCTTATGGGTGGTAGAAACTTTACATGGCCTGCAGGCTGATGTGATGTAAAGTAATTTACTTGTCAGATACATTGGAGTGAAATAAAATGGATAAAAGACCGCTTGGTTTTATCGGCGCAGTATTTTTCCTGACAGTTCTTGTTTTTACAAGAGCAGGAATTGAAAAATCTCTGCTTATTCTGCCGATATTTCTCATTGCGGTCTTTTTGATTTTTCTGAAGCAAAAAAAGCTTAAATTTTTTGCTGTCATTGCGGCAACAGTTCTGTGTGCAAGTGCAGTGTTTTCCGCCGCTGAGAGTACATTCCGCACAAATGAGGAATATTTCTCAGGAGAGAATGTTACCATAGAGGGCACAATATGGGAAAAACCGTATATCAGTAACGATAAGCAGTATGTTGTTATAAAAACAGACAAGGTAAATAACGAAAGCGTAAAAATGAAAGTGCGTATAAATGTGCTTGATTTACCTGAAAATGCAGATTTTTACTCTAAAGTCAAACTGAAGGCTAATCTTTATAAAGTGTCGGCTCTTGATACATCAACATCTTCTCTGAAGGCTGAAAAGATTTGCCTTGTAGGCGGTTGTAAAGCTAACACCTTTACAGTTGCGGGCGACAGTGATAAAACATTAAGATATCACCTTATGAACTTCAGATACAGGCTGAGTGATACAATATGCTCTCTTTTTCCAAACGACATCGGCGGATTTATTAACGGGATTGTTCTTGGTAAAACTGAATTATCGGATAACGATGTAATTGAAGAATTCAGAATTACAGGCACTTCACATATTCTTGTTGTATCAGGGCTTCATGTTGCGATGTGGTCAGGCTTTCTGTACAGGCTTCTGTCTGTTTTACTGAAGAGAAAAATATCTGCTGTAATTTCGATTTCTTTTCTGATTGTTTTCATAGCATTTACCGGTTTTACGCCTTCTGTTATCAGAGCAGGAACGATGATGATTCTGAATTATATTGCCTTGATTTTCATGGAAAAGCCTGATTCTCTGAACACTCTCGGAATTTCTGCTCTTGTTCTGGCTGCCTGTGACCCGTTCAGCCTTTACAGTGTAGGCACGGTATTTTCTTTTGCTTCGGTTTTAGGTATTCTTCTTGTAAATGAATATGTTTACCGAAAAATCAGCTTTGCAAAAATCAGACATGGATTTTTGCGTAAAATTTCTGAAACACTGTTCTCCTTAATTATAGTTTCTCTTTCCGCACAGATTTTTACCTTCCCTGTATCGGTTCTTTATAACATGAATTTTTCTGTCCTCAGTGTCATTGCGAACATCTTTATAACTTCTCTTTCAACATGTGCAATGGTAGCAGGCGGAACAGGTGCAATAATCCTTACATTTTTTAATAACAGCATTTTGGGCAGACTTTCAATGAGTGTATCGGCTGTCGTTTCAAAGATAATTCTGCACGTAGTAAATAAGCTTTCCGATTTAAGCACCATGTATATAAACGTTTCAAACTTCGAAAATTATATACTTGTATTTCTCTTTGTGCTTATAATTTTCCTGCTTGCTTTGTCAGCAAGAAAAAACAAGCTGTTGCTTTTTTCTTTTCTTATGGTTCCCGTGCTTCTTGTTTCATGGCTTGTTCCTAAAATGTATAAATCAGCATTTGTTGAATTCAGTGTTGTCAATGTAGGACAAGGTCTCTGTGTTGCTTTTACAAACGAAGAAGAATGTGTAATGCTGGGATGCGGAGGAACTTATTCGGCTGTTTCAAATATTACCGAACATCTTGAAGAACGCAGAACAGAAATCATTAAGGCAATATACCTTTCAGCGGACGACAGCATGTCGCAGATGCGCTCTGCTGATGAAATAAAAGAACTGTTTCCGGTGGAATCTGTTGTTACTGCTTCTGAGTACGAATTTTCTTACATCAGTGAAAACTACGTTTCTGCTGACTATGTAAAGGCTGAATATTTCGGCGGTAAATTGAGAATTGACTTTTATACGCAAAAAGATTCTTCTTTTGCCTTGGCAACGGTAGGAGACAAACGGATTCTGATAAATTTTTACGGAAAATTAAGCGAAGAAAATCTGCCTCAAGGTTGTATTAACCCTGACATTTATGTTACAATGTATGGGAACACGTATAAGTGCGATGCCTCACTCATTGAAAAATACATAGTATCAACAGAGTACGCGGCATCTGTACCTGCCGCTGCAAAAGATATTCATGTTACGATGAATGACGGTAATTACGTAAAACCAATTTTAGTTTAGGAGTTTTTAAATGGCTGAAATTTTTGAAAACGATATTAAACTTCATATTAAAAACAGAGAATTTTCCAATCTGTATTTTATCTACGGCAATGAGCCTTATCTTAAGGAATTCTATGCAGGACAGATAATTGAGAAGTCAGTGAAAAAAGATTTTGCTATGTTCAATCTTCATGTTTTCGACGGAGATGACGTTTCTTTTCATGATGTATTATCTTGTGCAGAATCTCTTCCCATGATGGATGAGCATGCTTTGGTGGTTGTAAAGGACTTTAAGTTTGACAAGGCAAACGACGCAGAGAAAAAGCAGATTGAAGAAATAATTTCCGATATTCCCGAAACAAATATCATACTCTTCTGGATGCAGAATGTTGAGGTTGATGTAAAGAGAAATGATAAATGGAAAAAAACCGTAACAATGATGAATAAGTACGGCAGCGTTCTTGCTCTTGATAAGAAAACCCGTTCTCAGCTTGTAAAACTTCTTGCTTCAGGCGCTGATAAAAGAGGGTGTGTTCTTTCTCAGCAGAATGCAGAATACCTTATTAACCTTGTCGGTGACGATATGAACAATCTTCTCAACGAACTTGAAAAGCTTTGTTTTTATGCTGATAAAAGCGAAATAAAGAAAGAACATATTGAATCGTTGGCGGTCAGGTCAGTTTCAGCCAGAGTTTTTGACCTTGCAACCGACATTCTTCAGGGCAGAAATGAGAAAGCCTTTGAAGTTCTTAAAACTCTGATTTCTCAGAAGGAAGAGCCAATCAACATTAACAGCCAGCTTATAAATGCTTATGTTGATATTTACAGGGCGAAGGTTTTTCTTGCTGCAGGAGACAGAGCGGATGGTGCTGCAAAATATTATAATTATCAGAATAAAGCATTCCGTCTTACAAATGCGGCAAGAGATGCATCAAAAATAGATATTTCGGCAATCAGAATTTGTCTTGAAATTCTCGCAGCAGCGGATGTGAAACTAAAAAGCTCATCTGTCAATAAAACGCTTATTCTTGAAGAAACTATAGTGAAGCTTATTCTTGCCGCAAACGGTGAAAGGGTTACAGTGTAATGATTAAAATAAAAGAGGCGGTAATTGTTGAGGGGAAATATGATAAAATCAAGCTTTCTTCAATTATTGATGCGCCTATAATCACAACAGACGGCTTCGGGATTTTTAAAGATAAAGAAAAGCAGAAATTTATCAGAAGCCTTGCGGAGAAAAGGGGAATCCTCATTCTTACGGACAGTGATTCAGCAGGGATTATGATTCGTTCTTTTCTTGGCGGAAGCATAAAAAAAGAATACATAAAGCATGTGTTCATTCCCGAACTTTTCGGAAAAGAAAAAAGAAAGACCGAAAAATCTGCCGAAGGTCTTCTCGGCGTTGAGGGTGTGCCTGATAAGGTTATAATTGAAGCTCTTGAGAGGGCAGGTGTTACGTCTGATTCCGAGGAAGATAAGAATAATCCGCCGATAACAAAATATGATTTGTATGAGGACGGATTTTTCGGAAGAGAAAACTGCACTGAAAGAAGAAAAATTCTCCTTTCAAAAGCATCACTTCCGTCAAAGCTTTCAACAAATGCCCTTGTAGAAATGCTGAATATTTTCATGACAAGGGAAGAATATGAAAAAATCGTAAAGGAAATTGAGGGAGAAATATGAGAATAGGTCACGGTTATGATGTACACAAACTAACTGAAAACAGAAAACTGATTCTCGGCGGAGTTGAAATTGAGTTTGAAAAGGGCTTACTTGGTCATTCGGACGCCGATGTTCTTCTCCACGCGATAAGCGATGCACTTCTTGGAGCCGCTGCAATGGGCGACATAGGTAAGCTTTTTCCCGATAATGATGACCGTTTCTTAGGTGCAGACAGCAGAAAACTTCTTGAAGAAGTGGTATCAAAGCTTTCCGAAAAAGGTTATAAAATCGTAAATATCGATTCAACTGTTATTGCACAGAGACCGAAGCTTTCACCCTATATTGATTTAATGAGAAAAAATATTGCAGAAAGCTGTTCTCTTGACATTGAATCAGTCAGTGTCAAAGCAACAACTGAAGAGAAAATGGGCTTTACGGGAGAAGGTCTCGGTATTTCTGCTCATGCAGTTGTGTTAATAGAGAATAAATAACAGGACAAATTCTGCCTCATTTCATATTATGTAATATGGAAATGAGGTGATAAAATGAGCAAATCATATTTAAAAGTATATTCTGTTACTCACGCAATGAAAGCAAAAAATGTTCTTTCTGCTAACGGAATTTACGCTCAGGTAGTTAGAAACGGCAATACTGATAAAAGAGAAGGCTGCGGATATTCTGTACTTGTTGACGGCGATATCGGCAGAGCTGAGGAAATTTTACGTGCAAACCATGTGAAGGTTCTGGGATACGGCAATGTTCACGGCAGACCATGATTTATCTTGATAACAGTGCCACAACTTATCCGAAACCCGTTTCTGTGAGAAATGCACTGTCTTCTTCTCTTGTGACTTACGGTGCAAATCCCGGCAGAGGCGGTTACAGAATGAGTACGGAAACTGCCCGGCAGATTTATAATGTAAGAAGTCTTCTTGCAGAAATGTTCGGAGCAGAGAGCGAAGAAAATGTTGTATTTACTCTGAATTGCACCTATGCTCTTAACATGGCAATAAAAGGTCTTGCAAAAAAAGGCGGACACGCTGTAACGTCATGTCTTGAACACAATTCAGTTATGCGTCCTCTTGAAAAGCTTGCGATGAACGGTGATTTTTCTTACGATGTAGCAAGGGTTTCTGATGATGATGAAACAACTGTCGGGAATTTTGAGAAAAAAATCAGACCTGAAACGTCTTTTATTGTCTGCACTTATGCTTCCAATGTATTCGGCGATATTCTGCCGATAGAGAAGCTTGGAAATCTTGCGAAGAAATATAATATTCCCCTTATTGTCGATGCAGCTCAGGCGGCAGGGGTTATCGACATTGATATGAAAAGGGATAACATTTCCTGTCTTTGTATGCCGGGTCATAAAGGTCTTTACGGACCTGCAGGAACAGGCGTTCTGATACTTTCAGACGGTATTGATATGGATACAATTGTTGAAGGCGGAACAGGCAGTGAAAGCAAGAATCTGATTCAGCCATCCTTCTTTCCTGACAGATTTGAAAGCGGGACACAAAACACGGCAGGGATAATCGCCTTGGGAAAAGGTGCAGAATTCGTCAAAAGAGAAAAAATCAGCAATATCCATGAGAGAGAATGTGTGCTTATAGAAGGTCTTTACAGGAATTTTTTAAATTCAGAAAATGTTATAGTTTATAATAAATTTGACAGAAAGAGATACGTTCCGTTGCTGTCGTTTAATGTAGTGAATAAAACAGGTGAGGAGACAGCAAGCCTTCTCGCTGACTACGGAATATCTCTCAGAGGCGGTTTTCATTGTAATCCTATGGCACATCAACACTACGGAACCTTGTCGCAGGGTACGGCAAGAGTGTCGGTTTCCGCATTTAACAGAAAAAATGATATAGATTATTTAATCAATTGTACAAATAAAATTGCCAAATTTAAAAAAGTGTGATATTATATAAGTAATATAAAAATTAGGAGTTAACAGTTATGTTCGTTGAAACTATTTCCGATTATGCGACAAAACTGAAAAATGTGTTTTCATCATTCGGTTTTACTGATTTGCTGGATATTCTTCTTGTTGCTTTTATTATATATCAGTCGATAAAGCTTTTGCGCGATACAAGGGCTTTCCAGCTTATAAAAGGCTTGCTTCTTGTTCTTGTGGCATTCGGTGTAATTATGCTTCTTAATATGCAGGCAAGTGAATATATCTTCAAAACACTGTTCTCTAATTTGATTTTGGTGCTTATAATTCTTTTCAGTCCTGAAATAAGACACGCGCTTGAAACAGCGGGACGGAACGGCTTCAAGAATTTTGCGAAGAGGTTTTTCACAAAAGGTAAAGAAGGTGACGAGAACACAGGCATCAAAGCAATGGTTACCGAATTTGTGAATGCTGTTAAGATGATGAGCGAAAATAAGGTAGGCTCTCTTACTGTTTTTGAAAGAAAGACACTTTTAGGCGAAATTATAAAAACAGGTACAGTTATTGATGCTACGGCAAAAGAGCAGGTTTTCGGAAATCTGTTTTTCCCGAATTCTCCTCTTCATGACGGTGCAGTTGTAGTAAGAGAAGGCAGAATTTATGCTGCAGCATGTATTTTGCCACTGACAGAAAAGCATAATCTTGATAAAGAATTAGGTACGCGCCACAGAGCAGCAATCGGTATGAGTGAGCAGAGCGACGCCTTCCTTGTTGTTACAAGTGAAGAAACAGGAGTAATTTCTGTTGCGGAAAAGGGCAAGCTTGTGCGAAACCTCACTTCGGAAGAGCTTGAAGAGATGCTTCTCAAAGCACTTGCAGGAGGTAAGAAAGAAAAGGGTACAGTGGAATCCTTCCTTGAATTTACCAAAAACAGGATGGGAGGTATGTTTGATGAAAAGAAATAATCAGACAAAAACGAAAAAAACACCGTTCTTCCATAACTTGTTTTATAATAACAGATACCTTGCAGTATTTTCTTTTCTTGCAGCTTTCATTATATGGATTGTAGTCGTAATGGCATTCAGTCCCGAGACCACTTATAAAATTCAGGATGTTCCCGTCATAATCAATACTGAAAATACTACTGCGGAAAAGCTTGATTTGCAGCCGTTTACGGAAAAAGAATATACAGTAGACGTTACGGTAGAAGGAAAAAGATATTCAATTACGCAAAAGGACATTTCTTCTGAGGATATAACGGTTACTGCAAATCTTAATTATGTTGATTCAGTAGGCGCTCATTCGCTGCAGCTTATTGCTACGAAAAATGACCCCTATGCTGATTATGAAATCGTCGCTCTTTCAAGCGAACAGGTTGAAGTTTATTTTGACGCTTACAAGGAAATTCAGGTTGATTTAAAAACTGAGGAAATCTCGCAGGATATTATTCCTGAGGGATATTATGTAGACGGTCCTGTTTTGTCAACGACGACTGTTACTGTCTGCGGTGCATCAACTCAGATTAACAGACTTGATAAGGAAAATATCTACGCAAAGATAAGCGATGAGGATAAGGATGACACAAAGAAGCTTGAAAAAACAGCTTATTTTGACGCAGTGATTGACCTTGTTGATAACTACGGAAATAAGGTGAACTATGTTCAGCTTAAGGATTCTGCTCCTGTAGTGATTACTGTTCCTGTTCTGAAAAAAGCTGAGTTTGCAACATCAGTTGATTTTTCAAATACTCCCGAAAATTACAGGGATTTTATTGAAAGTATTAATATTTCCCCTGAAACACTGAATATCGGTGCTCAGGAGGATGTTGTGTCCGCTATGGAAAACGTGTCTGTAGGTACTATTGATTTTTCGAATGTAAAAACAGGTAAAAACGTTTTTAAATTCAGTAAAGAAGACTTTTCAACAAACCTTAAGGTTTTTGATGAAATTGAAGAAGTGACGGTTACCGTTAATGTTTTTGAAGCTTCAAAGAAGGTTCTGGATATTGATAAGAGCCACGTCTCTTTTACTAATGTTCCGAAAAACTGTGTAGTATCTCTTGTAGATGCATATTCGCTCATTGAAGGTGTTACCGTTTTTGGTGGCAAGGATGCAATTGATTCATTGGACAACGATTCTGTTTATGCAATAGTTGACATGACTGATTATAAGGGCAAAACCGGCAGAGATACAGTAGTTGCAAAAGTTACGGTGCAGAATGCGAACTGTTGGGCATACGGCACCTATGAAATCCCAATTAATGTAGTGGTTTCATAAAGAATAAAATTATTGCTCCCGATATACAGGAAAATCTGCATATTGGGAGCAGTTTTTTATTTTGACGGAAGGTAGAAGTCTGCGTCTGTGATTTCAAACTGTTTTGAATCTTTATTGTACTTGAGCGTTGTGTGAGCGTAGCCTATGCAGGATGAGTGTGCTCCCAGACTTGTATACTGAGAACAGGAGATTTCGTAAAAACCGTCATCGTCAACATCTTTCGGTTCAAAGACACAATAGGTTTCATCTACCCACACCTCGTCTTCGGTTGCTATGACCATTACATCTCCGTTTTCATCCCAATAACTGTCAGCATAGTTTTCATCATTCAGTCCCTTAACATTTATTGTCTTTTTAAACCCTGTGTATTTGTTTGAAATTTCCACATTAAAGTTTTCCTTAAGGTTTGAATTGAAGGTTGTTAACAGTTCGAATTCATCACTTGAATTGAAGAGTGAAACGATTCCGTCCGATGTGATTTTCAGTATAATATTTTCGTAGGTACCCGCACCGCCGTTTCCGCCTGTGTTTGCGTGAATAATTATCTCGTCACCGTAAACATAATCAACATTTGCGTAAAAAATGTTTTCTATGTTGTAGTATCCGGGAAATTCATAATAAAACTTCTTATTTTTCACCGTTGCTTCAAGAAGAAAAACTTTTTTTCCGTCAGCTTTTGCTGAAAGGAGTTTTATGTCACCAAAGGATGATTTCTGACTCTGCATAATCTCAGCGTCTGAAAAGCTGTATGTTTCATCATTTTTTACGGGATTATCTGAGTTTGTACTGTTCCCTGAAACAACAGTACCGGTTGTTTCATTGCTCTTGTTGGCAGATGTCGCATCGTTTTCTTCTTCATAAGAGTGGGCAGAATCGGTGTCAGATACATTCTCTGCGGCTTCATCGGAAAGGGTGTAGGGGTTGGTGATGTCATTGTTTGTGTTGTCGTCATCTGATTTTACAAAAATTATCAGAACTACGATACCCACCAGCACAAGAGCCGAAATTGCGATGAGTATTTTTTGAGTATTTTTCATTATATTCCATTCTCCTCAGAGTGAGTTAAATTTCTGTAAATTCAGATGCATAAAATTTTCTGACACCACTGAGCTATGTTGACCATTACTTCTTCTTTACCGAATTCGTTGAGAATTTCGTGCCTCATTCTGTCATAAAGCTTCATTGTGACCTTCTTATGGCCTGAAGATACGAGTTCGTTATAAACCTTCTCAACGCCTGCACCGTAACTTCCGACGGGATCTTCTTTACCTGCAACAAGGAAAATCGGAAGAGCAGACGGAACTTTCGTATACCATTCTTTTTTTGATACATTGTCAAGCACACTGAATAAATCAGTAAATCCTTTTGCTGTGAAAAGGAATCCGCAAAGGGGATCATCATTATATTTTTTTACAACAGCCTTGTCTGTTGAAAGCCAGCCGAAGCCGTTGTCGTCTTTTGATGCACATCTTTTGTTGTATGTGCCGAAAGCTACTGAGTTAATGAATTTGCTTCTGTGCTTTGAGCCCTTGATTTTTGCAACTGCGTTTGCCAACATAATTCCCATGCCTGCAGCAGGGTTAGGACCGCTGGTTCCGCAGATGATTGCAGCATCAATGTCGTCTGCATACTGAGCTATATAGCTTCTTGCGACAAAGGAGCCCATACTGTGACCGAAAAGTACAACAGGAACATCTGGAAATTCGCGCTTTGCTCTGAGTGTTACAGTGTGAACATCTTCGACAAAAGTTTTCCAGCCGTCTTTTTCACCAAAATAACCTAAATCTTCAGTTGTTTTGATGCTTCTGCCGTGGCCTACATGGTCGCTGACAAAAACGGCAAAACCGATAGTTGTAAGGAACTCAGCAAATTCTTCGTATCTGTCGCCGTACTCTGCCATTCCGTGAGTAATCTGAAAAATTCCTTTGATTTTGTCGGGATCATCGGGTGTCCAGCTTTGGTAGAAAATTTCAGCAAGTCCCGATGAGGAGACGAAAGTATTGCCGTTCTGAGTTGAATATGTATTATGCATTATGCCCATAAGAAATACCTCCCTGTATTTTATACTAACATTGTATCACAGTTTTGCAGGAAAAACCATAATAATACAAAAAAATAAATAATTATTATAATTTTTTCATTTGGTTGACTATTTTTTTATTTTATGTAATAATTAATACGGTATATCTATAACGAATATAATTCGGAAAGGATTGAAATATTTATGGAAAAGATACTTATTGTTGACGATGAAGTAGAAATTGCGGAGCTTATTTCAGATGCTTTAAGCGATGAAGGCTTTGAAACAATGACTGCTAATGACGGCGAGACCGGTCTTGAGCTTGCATCGAAAAATCCTGACATTTCCTTGATTCTTCTTGATATTATGATGCCGAAGGTTGACGGTCTTACTCTTTGCAGAAAAATCAGAGATACAATTACGTGTCCCATAATTTTTGTAAGTGCAAAAAGCAGAACTCTTGATGTTGTGGTTGGTCTTGAAATGGGTGCTGACGATTACATTACAAAGCCTTTTGTTGTAGAAGAGCTTGTAGCTAAAGTAAAAGCTCACATAAGACGTGACAGAAGAAGCGGAACAGTGACAGAAGTCAGTAACGATATTATTGCAATCGGTGAGTTTGAACTTCATAAGGACAGTTATGAGCTTCTTAAAAATAAAGTAAGAATTGTACTTTCGACAAGAGAATTTCAGCTTCTTGAGTATCTTATGACAAATGCGGGAAAGGTTTTGTCAAGAGAAGAAATTTTCAACCATGTATGGGGCTCTGAATACGGTGACATAGGCACTGTAGCCGTCAACATAAAAAATCTCAGAAACAAAATAGACGAAGACGGTAAATATATAAAGACCGTATGGGGCGTAGGCTATAAATTTGTTTCTTCTCTTTCGGGTGAATAAGAAAAATGAGTATCAGAAAACGAATTTCATTAATGTTCGTTGTGGTGTTCGTTATCAACTTTGTTGCATTTTTCTTCTTTTCGCTGGGGGTTTTACCTTCAGGTGTTAATGCAAGAGTCAGCGTTATGAAAAAAGAAATCAACAGAACTGTTGACAGAATCATTTCCGAGCTTCAGATATCAGACAACTTTTATGAGTCTGTAGATGAAGAAAGAATCGGTGATAATATTCTCATATATATCGAAGACCTTGACGGTAACATTGTTTACGCATATCCCGACAGTAACGCGTACAAGCTTATCAATGATGAAAGCAGCCTTTACATAACGGCATCAGAGAAGTTTCTGTCAACAAACAGTAACGGTCAGCAGGTTTATTTTATAAAGGCAGCGGCATTGATGAGTGAGAGCTTTTCTTTCAGCGATATACCTGACTTTATGAGCCTATATCTTGTGCAGATTATTGGATTTGAAGTTGTTATATTTATTATTGCAATGATTATCATAATTGTTTCTGTAAGAAGAATGATTCTTATTCCTCTTGAAAATCTGGCAAAATCAATCCGTGGTTACAATAAGAATGCTTTTACGGAAGAAAATACCGAAAAGAATGAGCTGAAGTCTCTGACTAAAGACTTCGACACGCTGACGGAAGCAATAAACGAGGAGCATCGCAAGCAGACACGAATTATCGCTTCGATGTCACACGATATCAAAACTCCCCTGACTTCAATCATGGGTTATGCTGAACAGCTCAAAAAAGACGATATTTCGAAAGAACGTCATGACAGATACGTAAAAACCATCTATGAGAAGTCACTTGCTATCAAAAGACTTATCGAAAACCTTGATGACTATATCACATATAACGATAAGGCGGATTCTACTGAAAAAACTATTGTTTCGGTGAAACAGCTCATCAGCGCAGTTGATTCATATTATCGTGATGACCTTGAAAGAGTAAATTGCAATTTTGTGATTGAAGACAAAACCACGGATGCGTTGATTACAGTTAATAAGTCTGATATGCTTCGCGTATTCGGAAATGTTATCAGTAACAGTATAAAGCACCGGAGAGAGGAACAACCGTTTGAAATCCTGATTGAGGTTTCTCAGTCAAGCCGTGAAGTTACTTTCAGACTATCGGATAACGGCGAGGGCGTTCCGCCTGACCAGTACAGAAAGATTTTCGAGCCTCTTTACACAACAGATGAAAGCCGCAGCAAATCGGTTTCGGGACTAGGTCTTTCAATATGCAAGGATATTATTGAAGCACATTTGGGCAGAATCTATGCCCAAAAATCAAAGTATGAAACAGGTCTTTCGATCTGTTTCTCAATTCCTCGTGCAAACAAAAAATAAAATATTCTGACAAAAAAGTAAGGTAGATACCACACATTGGTATCTACCTTGTTTTTATTCTTCAGGAGTTTCTTCCGTTGATGAAATTTCATCAGTGGGGATTTGCTCACTTATCTCACGAAGAAGAATTTCTGCATTCTGTCTGTCTATTTCCGTTCTTCTTTCTTCGGAAAGCTGAGATTCTTCCTCGGGGTCGAAGCACATTACAAGTTCTCTCATAAAATGTCTTTTTCTGATAATAAGAATATATGCAAGAAGTACTACAATACCGATGCCTGTCAGACCGAGACCGATTATAAATCCCTGTGGTGTATATTTGAACTCAACTGTGTGAGTGCCTGCCGAAAGATGAATTCCTATGAGTGCTTCTCCGAGTGACAGCATTTCTTCCTTTTCAATTTTTTCGCCGTCAACTGTAATTGTCCAACCTGTGTCATATGGGATTGACGTGTAGAGTATGCCGCTTTCCTGTGCTGTAACGGTGCCCTTGATTTCCGTGTCAGTAAAGGTTTCGATATCCATGGATTGACTCTTGAGGATGTTATAGCCCTTTGTGAATTTTTCCATGTTGATTGAACGGAGCATAAAATCTGCATATCCGTCTGTAACGCCTTCTTTTATTGTAAATCTTAATGTTACAGCTTCATTTTTTTCACATTCACCTAAGTCAAGTATATAGTGCTCATCGTCAATATCCTGTGTCATTTCATTTCCTAAATGCTCAACAGTAAGTGTTTCAAGATTTCCTGAGTCTACATAAAGATAAAGATTCTTTGTTTCCTCAGGAAGAATAAGCACCGTGATTTCACCGCTGCCGTTTGTCGAATCTGCAGTGAAATAGAAGCAGTCGGAACCGTCTGAGGGATTTGAAATATCACTTACACCGAAGCCTGAAATATCAAAAATCTCTTCAGCTTCAAAAACATCAGCTATGCCTGTTGCACGCTCAAAGTAATCGTTCTGAACTGTAAAGGGATCATAGTTGTCATAATCCCAGTCAGTCATTGAGGAATCGACCATGTAAGCTATGGGAAGAGAATACTTATTTTCATATGCGGTAAAAGTATCGTTTCCTGCAATCTGTGTAAACAGTTCACTGTTCATTCTTACACTGTCTGAGTTGTTTACAATATAATCAAGCGCGAACATAGCGTTGTAAACGGGTGTCTGCATATTGTAGGTGTATGAGTTGATATAGTTTCCGTAAAGACCTAAATTCTGCTGAAGGTTTGCAAGCTTTTCGTAAGCCATTGATGAAAAGATTGAAACGCCGTTGTAATTGTACCAACAGGGATCCATTCTCGTGCGAAGGGAAGTAAGCTCCATTCTGTAGGTGTTGTCACTGCCATGGTCGATATCAATTTCCTCTTTTACTGCGACAAAATCATTATAGTCAGAACTGTAATACTTAAGCTCCTGATTCATAACATAGTTATCGGTGTTTGCTATTGCATATTCTGACACAAAACAGCAGAACAGGAAGAGTGCAGTAGCCTGTCTGTTGTATTTTTTGTTGCTGAAAATATAGAAAGCTGCCGAATAGATAATTGCAAACACAAGGCTGATTATTACAGAATAATCGTCAACGTTTTTTGAACCGATTTTTTCCGCAAGTACAATAAAAGCTACTGTACCGAAACCGATTCCGAGAAGCTCTTTTGGTTTGAATTCGCGGATTCTCATAAGGGTTTTGAAAGCAACAACAAGAATTATAAAGGTGTACATGAAGGAGAATCTGTAAGGCAGATCATTGGGGTAATGGAAGCCGTGCCAGATGTAGTTAAGATAGTTTGTGTTGAAGCTTATAAAAAGAACACCTAAGAGGGCTGTTGTAGAAATTTTCTCACGAAGAGGGATCGATTTTGTGAAGTAGAAAAGGGGAACCAACATTGCTGTTGCAACAGAACAGTAAACATTTGGAAGAACATCGTCGCCGCTGCTTCTTATCGTAGGCTCCACGCTTGCAAGATGGTTTGCAAGGAAGTCAAAAACATTGTTATACATTTCAAAATCTTCAGGGAATGTTCCGGAAGTTGCAGAGCAGGCTTTAAGAATAAAGTAGGTGGGAATAAGTGCAAAAGCCACACAAAGAGCCGCGGTAATTGCACCGAAAGCGAATGTAACACCGCTCATGAAAAATCTTGAAGAACGGATTTTGTAAATGAAGCCTTTGTTGAATGGCTTATTTTTCTCAAAAGGAAGTCTGAAATCTTCAAGAGTAGCTGAGAAACTGTAATTTGTAAAGAAGTAATAAATAAAATAAATTACTGAGAACAGGCATACCATGTAAGCCATGTAGTAGTTTGAAAACATGGTGATTGCCAGTGAGAAAATAAATGTAAGCGGTTTACCTTTATTTATTATTCTTTCAATTCCAAGCAAAACAATGGGGAGAAGTGCAAAAGCATCAAGCCACATGAGATTCCAGTAGTAGGCTATAAAATATCCGCTGAAAGCGTAAAGCACGCCGAAGCCCGCGGTAATATAACTGTGTTTGTTAAGGCTTTTTTTCAGGTACCACGTGAATGTTGCGGAAGCAATTGTTGCCTTTGTGAAAATTATTACACCGATTGCAACGGGAATATTTTCATGGCTGAAAAGGAGTATCAGGAGTGAAAGAGGGCTTGACAGGTAATTATAGAAGTTTCCGAGAAAGCTTGAGCCGCCGCCAGCATTCCACGAATAAAGCAGGCTTGAACCGTCTTTTATTCTTTCATAAAGTTCAGCAAACAACGGACCGTACTGATGGTAAAGGTCCATTCTGAGAATTGTGTGATTACCGAAGGGTATCATGTTGTAGCAGTAAGCAACAAGCAGGCTTATAAGTAAAGAGCCGAACATGGCAAGAAATATAAAACGGTTGTCATATAATTTGCTGTTTTTCAATTTTTTAATTACAGTATTCATTTCATACCTCGCTTAAGTATAGATATATTTAGTTTAACATAATCTTGTCCAATATTCAACTGTCACAGGAAATTTAATAAATGAGTTCTATAAACGGACAAGAGAAAATATATATAGGACAAAGAGGTGACAGATAGGATGGATAACAGATTTGATACAGCAATCGCTTTTCTTCCTGATGAAATCAAGAATCTGCTTAAGAATGTAAATGCTGAAATCAGATCAGGTGCCTATGAAATCAGAATCAGAACAGGCAAATGTATCGTTATAGAATCAGCAGTCGGAACATATTTTGTCGGAGAAAACAGAATTACGGGAATTTTCTCTGATGATTTGTATAAGGTCAGCACGGGACTGATGAAAGATTCATTTAACAGACTCTGCGGTTTTTCTGTTTACAGCCACCTTGACACAATTTCAAAGTGTTTTGTAACCCTGCCGTCAGGACACAGGGTAGGCATCTGCGGTACCGCCGTTACTGAAAACGGAAAAGTCAGCACAATACGTGATATAAGCTCTCTTAATATCAGAATCGCAGGCGAATATAAAGGCTGTGCAGATGAGATTCTTTCGTGTGCGTTCGGGAATAAAATTCGCAATGTTATTATTGCAGGACCGCCATCAAGCGGTAAAACAACACTTCTGCGTGATATTGCGAGACAGATTTCAAGCGGAAAATTCGGGGAATATTACAAAGTTTCTGTTGTTGATGAAAGATGTGAGATTTCGCCTGTCAGTGACGGTATGTGTTTGTGTGATTTGGGTCCCAATACTGATGTTTTATCCTCATTCGGGAAAGCGGAAGGAATAATGTGTGCTTTGCGAGCCTTATCGCCCCGTCTTATAGTTTGTGATGAAATCGGCACTGAAGATGAATGTGAGGCAATAAAAAGCGCCTTGAATTCAGGTGTCAGCTTTGCACTGAGTATTCACGCTTCGAGCAAGGAAGAGTTATTTATGAAGCCACAGTTTGAAAAGCTTGTCAGAAGCGGCGTTGAAGGAAGAGCCGTGATACTTGACAGTACGCCTTGCAGGATAAAAGAAATTTTACAGATAGGTGAAAAAGATGCTCAGACTCTCAGCTCTGTTTCTGTCAGCAGCAATAGTTCTTGTTGCAGGACAGCTTGCTAACAAGAGAATGAAAAAGCGTATTTCTTCTCTTCAGCAATTTATAATTTTTATTGAAGGAATCAATTCGCAGATTTCATTTTCAAAGAGAAACATAGAAGAAATCATATATGATTTATCTTGTATCGGTGAAACGAAACTGAAAACAATATGTGAACTATCAAAAAATGATAATCCGGATTTTTCAGGTAAATGGAGAGAGTCCGTTGAAAAATTTTCTGCAGATGATTGTCTGAAAGGGGAGGATGGAAAAATTCTTCTTTCTTTCGGTAAAAGCCTCGGCGTTACTGATTTGCAAGGACAGAGCAGTAACTGCAGGCTTCATATTGCAATGCTTGAAAAACAGCTTGTAAAAGCACAGCAGGAGTTCGATGAAAAGTCAAAAACAAACTCAGCTTTGAGTCTTTTTCTGGCACTGGCAGTAATAATAATTTTTTGTTGAAGGAAAAAAACATGGGAATTGAAGTAGTGATAAAAATTGCAGTAATAGGACTTCTTGTGGCGATAATAAATCAGATTCTTTCAAAGTGCGGCAGAGATGAATATGCTCTTCTTGTAACTCTCGCAGGACTTCTTGTTGTTTTTCTGATGATAATACCGTACATAAACGAACTGACTGAAACTTTTTCTTCCGTGTTTGATTTGTAAAGATGAAGATTTTTATTCTTGCAATAGTAATTGCTTTTATCTGTATGCTTGTCAGACATATTAAACCTGAATACGCACTTTTATGTCAGCTTTGCGGCGTGATTGTTATAGGTGTTTATCTTTTGTCTTCTCTGGAAGAGATAACGAGTTCTCTCGGTGATTTGATTTCGCAAAGCGGAATAGACCTGTCATTTCTTGAAATTCTGCTGAAAGCGCTTTGTTTTTCGATTCTTACGGATATCGCATCGACAATCTGCCGTGACAGCGGAAATAATACACTTGCAAATTCAGTTGAGCTTGCAGGAAAAACAGTGATTGTTGTTCTTGCTTTGCCGATACTGAAAAAATTAGCAGAAGCGGCAATAGGTTTTATAAATTAAGAGGTAAAAATGAAGTACGTAAAAATTTTGATTTTGTCACTGATTGTTTTCTTCTCTTTTTCGATTACGGGGAGCTGTGAAGAAAATGATTTGATTTCAGAATATTCAGATGAATATTACAGTATTCTTTCAGACGAGCTTTCTGATGACGCTTTGGAAATTCTCGGAAATTCAGGTTTTGATAAAATTGATTTTGAAAAAATTCTGTCTGCAGAGCCGCAAGACATAATTGAGTTTTTTAAGAATTCCATGGAAGGAACTCTTGAATCTCCGCTTAAAAATTTTATTATGAATTCAGCGGTTCTTGTATTGGTTGGTGTGGCTTTTTCATATTTGCCTGATGATGAAAAAAAGAAAAAAGCAGTAACGCTTTTAGTTTATTCTTACATAGCTCTTACCGTTTGTGTTCCTATGTCATCTTTGCTTTCGGCAGGTGCAGCGGCAATCAGAATGAGCAGTAAATTCATGCTGGTGTTTTTACCTATTCTTGCAGGAATAATAGCAGCCGCAAACAATCCTTTGCTGGCACTTAATTATAATTCACTTACTCTCTATTTTGCTGAGGCTGTTTCTTCTTTTGCAACAAATTTCCTTCTTCCGCTTGAAGGTATGTTTTTCGCACTTGTCTGCATCAGTGCAGTTTCAGATACAATGAAAATAAAAAATATTGCCGGTCTTATTAAAAATACAGTAACAAAAGCCTTATCGCTATCTGCGACGATTTTTGTTGCGGTACTTTCAATTAAAGGTATACTCTCAAATGTTGCCGATACTGTTGCGGTAAAAGGTGCAAAGCTTATCGTAAGCTCAATTGTTCCCGTGATCGGCGGTTCAATGAGTGAAGCGTACGGTGCCGTTGTAAACAGTCTGCTGCTTCTTAAAAGCTCAGTAGGTGTCTTCGGAATTGCGGCAATTGCTGCTATAAATCTGCCTGTTATTATTGAGCTTTGGTTCTGGTCGCTTTCAATGCTGTTTTCTTCAGTAATTGCAGATGTTTTTTCTCTCAGCGGTATTGCCTCTTTTTACCGTGATGTTTCAAATGTCATAAAGACCTTCAATGTAATCCTTATCTTTTCGTGTGTACTATTTATTATATCAACGGGAATACTCCTTACAATAAAAAATGAAGTTTGAGGTTTGAAATGGAAGTATTAAAGCAATGGATGATAAGCCTCATTATTTGTGCAATAATCGGCGCTGTTGTAAATATTCTGACTCCGAAGGGCGGAACTGAGAGAGTGATGAAGGTTGTAGTTGCTACTTTTCTTATCTGTGCCTTTTTGTCACCTTTTATAAGCGGTGAGGGGATTGAAGCTGATTTTGAATTACCGGAGTTTTCACAGAATAAATCCGATTTGTCTGAAAGTATCAGTGCTTCAATGCTGGCTCAGGCAGAAAGTCAGACTGTAGAAGAAACGAAGGCACTGCTTCAGAGCCTGAATGTAGATTATATATCGGTTGAAGCCGTTGCCGACATAAATGAAGAAAATCAGATATACATGAAAAGCATAACGGTGACGGCCGATGAAAAATTCAGTTATCGTGAAAGACAGATTGAATCAAACCTGAAAACAATGTTTTCTGCGGAGGTTATTTTTAAATGGGAGAAAAAATAGGAAAAATTAAAAATCTTCTGATGAAAGACAAAAAAATATTTGTTTTATTTGTTTTAGCGGTAATTGCAATTGCTTTTCTGGCTATCAGCGAATTTACGGAAAATGATAAAAACAAAACTGACGGTGAAGTGTCTGTCAGCACAGAAGAATACGCTGAAAGGATTGAAGAAAAACTGACGTACCTTATTTCTTCTGTTGAAGGAGCAGGAGAAACCGTTGTGATGGTAACGCTTGATGCGGGAGAAGAAAATGTTTATGCGAAGGAGATCAAAACAGATGAAGAGGTAAACGGTGATAAAGAGTCAAATAATTATGAGTATGAATACATAGTTATAAAAAACGGTTCATCCTCTGAAAGCGGATTGCTTCTTAAGGTAATTGAGCCTGATATCAGAGGCGTTGCTGTTGTCTGCGATGGCGGTGACAATGCATCAGTACGGGAGAATATTATAAATACCGTATCTGCAGTGCTTGACATAAAAACTAATAAAATCAGCGTCTGTAAAAGACAGGCTGACGGGAGGAATTAACATGGGTTTTATAGTAAAGAAAAGACAGATTATTCTTGCAACTCTGATTGCAGCACTTGGTGTAGCGGTTTTTATAAACTGGTATTACACAAAACCGGAGGTCAGTCAGTCCTCTGTAGAGTCAGAAACGACGGTATCATCGAAAACTCTTTCAGAGGATACATCAGAAATCGGTGAGGCACAGCTTGTAAATTCAAAAAACGTAAATGAATATTTTACTAACGCTAGGGTAAACAGACAACAGGCACACGATGAAGCTCTTGAAGCACTTAATGATATTATCAAGGATTCATCATCCTCATCAGAGGCTGTTGTGAGTGCTGAAAAGTCACTTGAAGAAATTTCAAAAATAATAAAATTGGAAACTGACCTTGAAAATCTTATCAGTGCCAAGATAAATGATGAGTGTGTTGTTGTGATAAATGAGGGCAAGGCACAGGTAATTGTGAATAAAAACACACTGAACGATACAATTTCGACACAAATTATTGATATAATTGCCTCTCAGGCGAATATTTTTTCAGAAAATATCACATTAATTGAGACAAAATAGTTGAGAATTTTTTTGTTTGTGATATAATAATAGGTGTAAGGAAGGAGGCAGACAACATGTCAAATATTAATAAAAGCCGAAATTCCGGAAGTCTTGTGATTTCCGAAGATGTAATCGCGTCAATCGCAGTAAATGCTTCAAAGGATGTTGAAGGTGTAAGCGGATTTGCTCAGAGACCTATAAATCTGCACAGTTTTTATAAAATTGCAGATTCTGCGTCAAAGTATGTTGATGTAACTATGTCAGATACAGACGTAAAGATTCATATTTATGTCAAAGTCAGTCAGGATGCTAAAATACAGATTCTTGCTGAGAAGGTACAGCAGAATATTAAAAACGCTGTACAGAATATGACAGGCATGATGGTCAGTGAGGTTGATGTTACAATCTCAACTGCCGATATCGAAAACGCACCTACACAATCTTAAAGCGACTGAAGTGCCCTGCAAAAACAGAATACTTGTATTTGCAGGGTATACTTTTTTATAATCGGAGGAGGACAAGCCATGACTAGAAAACAGGCGAGGGAACAGGCATTTGTACTTATTTTTGAAAAAAGTTTCAGACCTGATGAAGACGTTCTTGATATAGCAGAGGATGCTTACGAGGATGAGCAGATAGAAAAAGATGACTTTGCACTTATGCTTGCAAAGAAAACGCAGGATAATATGGAAGATATTGACATTTATATTGAAAAATTCAGTAAGGGCTGGAGCCTTAAAAGAATTCCGAGAGTTTCTCTTGCAATTCTCAGAATTGCTGTTTGCGAAATGCTTTATGTTGAAGAAGTGCCTGTAGGTGTTTCAATTAATGAAGCAGTTGAGCTTGCAAAGATTTATGCCGGTGATAAGGACAGCTCATTCATAAACGGTATTCTCGGCTCAATTTCAAGGGAACACTGTAATGGCTGAGCATCTCGGAATTGATACGAGCAACTATACAACATCTCTCAGCGTGTACAATGATGAAACGAATGAAATCGTGCAGGCAAAAAAGCTTTTGCCTGTAAAGGAAGGCTCTCTCGGCCTTCGCCAGAGTGACGCCGTTTTTCATCATACTGTACAGCTTCCCATGATGTTTGATGAGTTGTTCGGTGAAAGAACTTTTTCTCTTTCAAGTGTCGGAGTTTCTGTTTCACCGAGAGATGAAGAAGGCTCATATATGCCTTGCTTTTTAGCGGGTCACAGTGCAGCAAAGGCTGTGAGCAGTGTGAACTCAATACCTCTCAATACGTTCTCACATCAGGCAGGGCACATAGCGGCAGCTTTGTATTCTTCTGATGCCCTTGAACTGATTGACAGAGAGTTTATCGCTTTTCATTTATCGGGCGGTACAACTGAGGCTCTGCTTGTAAAACCGCATAAGGATAAGATTTTTGAAATTTCACTCATTGCAAAAACTCTTGACCTTAAGGCCGGGCAGGCTATTGACCGCGTCGGTGTTATGTTGGGGCTTAAGTTTCCATGCGGAAAAGAACTTGACAAACTCTCACTTGAAAGTGATAAAATTTATAAAATTAAGCCCACTGTGAAAGGCGCCGACTGTTGCCTTTCAGGGATTGAAAATAAATGCGGTAAGATGATGGAAAACGGCGAAAATAAAGAGGACATTGCAAAATACTGCATAACTTATATCGAAAGAACGCTTGAAGAAATGACAAAGGCTCTGCTTGAAAAGTACGGTAATATGCCTCTTGTATATGCGGGCGGTGTTATGTCAAATTCGATTATCAGCAAGTCATTTACTGAGAAATTTGAGGGGAGATTTGCGACACCTTCGTTTTCCTCAGATAATGCGGCAGGCATTTCTATCCTTACTTCAATAGCGGAGAAAAGAAAATGATTACTCCTTCAGCTTTGACCGTTACGCAGGTCAATACTTATATAAAATCGCTGATTGATGACGATATTAACCTTAAAGCCGTTATAATCAGCGGTGAAATTTCAAATTTTAAGAATCACTACAGAACAGGACATTTCTATCTGACACTCAAAGATGAAAAGTCATCAATCAAGGCTGTTATGTTCTCTTCTGCAAACAGGCGTTTGCGTTTTGAACCTCAGGACGGAATGCAGGTAATTGCGGTGGGCAGAATTTCTGTTTATGACAGAGACGGAGTATACCAGCTTTATATTGAGGATATGATGCCTGACGGTTTCGGTAATCTTAATTTAGCTTATGAGCGGCTGAAACAAAAGCTTTCTGATGAAGGACTTTTTGATGAAAGTCACAAAAAGCCTGTTCCATCGTGTCCAATGCGTGTAGGCATAGTTACTTCACCTACAGGTGCGGCAATTGAGGATATTCTTAATGTTTTGTCAAGAAGATTTCCTCTTGCTGAGGTGGTTTTCAAGGGCGTTGAGGTGCAAGGTGTTAATGCTGCACCGTCAATCGTTGAGGCTGTAAATCTTTTCAGCGAAACAGAAGCGGCTGATGTTCTGATTGTAGGCAGAGGCGGAGGCTCAATTGAGGATTTATGGGCATTCAATGAGGAATGTGTTGCAAGGGCAATATATAACTGCAAAATTCCTGTAATCAGCGCAGTAGGGCACGAGACAGATTTTACAATTTCTGATTTTGTTGCTGATTTAAGGGCACCGACTCCCTCGGCGGCGGCAGAGCTTGCCGTACCTGATATGAGAGAGCACTTGTCTTATGTTTTGTCTGCAAAGGCTTTTATTGAAAATGCAGTACAAATGAGAATTGATAGCGAAAGACAGAAGATACAAGCTCTTGTTTCTTCAAAATCCTTTGTTAAACCGTCAGATATGATAAAATCCCACAGGCAATATCTTGATTCATTGACGTTTGCCTGTGAAAGTGCAGTTAAATTATCGCTTGAAAAACAAAGACACGATTTTTCTTCCCTCGTTTCAAAGCTGGATGCCATGAGCCCTCTTAAGGTCCTGTCGAGAGGATACGCTATGGTAACGAGTGAGAAGGATATAGTCACAAGTGCGGAAAAACTGAAAACAGGTGATGAAGTAATGCTAAACTTTGCTGACGGTATTGTGAAATGTGAGGTAAAAGAATGAATAATATGACATATGAACAGGCTCTTGAAAAGCTTAAAGATACAGTTGAAAAACTTGAAGGTGGCAGTTTGCCGCTTGATAAAAGCATGGAGCTTTTTGAGGAAGGAACGCGTCTTGCTTCCTTTTGTGAGAAGTGTCTGAACGAGGCTGAACAAAAAATTACTGACCTTAAGGTGGATAAAAAAGATGATTGAGAAAAACCTTGACGGTTACCTTACTTTAATTGAAGATTACCTCAACAACAGCATTGAAGACTCATGCTATAATGAAGAAATAGTCGCTGATGCCATGCGATACAGTCTTCAGAACGGCGGAAAGAGAATCAGACCTGTTCTGGTGCTTGAATTTTGCAGACTTTGCGGCGGCGATGTTGAAAAGGCTCTTCCCTTTGCGGCGGCAATTGAAATGATTCACACCTATTCGCTTATCCATGACGATTTGCCGTGTATGGATGATGACGATATGCGCCGCGGTAAACCTTCATGTCATAAAAAATTCGGAGAAGAATATGCTCTTCTTGCAGGTGACGGACTTCTGACACTTGCTTTTGAAACGCTGACAGAAGCAGACGTGAGTGATCGTCAGAAAATTTCTGCTGTAAAGGCCTTGGCTTCACACTCGGGATATCAGGGAATGATAGGCGGTCAGACGGTTGACCTTATGAGTGAATGTAAAGCAGTTTCACTTGACAGACTTAAAACTATGGATAACCTGAAAACAGGTAAGCTTATAAATTGCGCGGCACTGCTCGGTTGTATTGCCGCGAATGCTGATGAAGAGAAAATTCGCTTTTCTCAGCAATTTACGAATGCCATCGGTCTTGCTTTTCAGATTGTCGATGATATCCTTGATGTTACTTCAACTGAGGAAAAGCTTGGTAAGCCTATCGGCAGTGACAGCGAAAAAGATAAATCAACCTATGTCTCTCTCCTTGGCATTGAAAAATCCAGGGAATATGCTGAAGAACTTACAAATGAAGCAATAAGTGCTTTATCTTGCTTCGGCGAGGATGCAGATTTTCTGGAAAATCTTGCATTAAAACTTCTTGAAAGGGATAATTAAGAAGATGGATGAGAAAAGATTTCTCGATGCAGTGAACTCTCCTGATGATGTAAAAAAACTTTCAATGTCTGAACTTAAGATTCTTGCAGAAGAAATCAGACAGGAGCTTATTTCCGCTGTTTCAGAAAACGGCGGACACTTAGCATCAAATCTTGGTGCGGTTGAACTTACAATTGCACTTCATAAAACCTTTAATTCGCCTGAGGATAAAATCATCTGGGATGTTGGTCATCAGGCGTATACGCATAAAATTTTAACAGGCAGACGTGAACAGTTTCATTCAATCAGAACAGAAGGCGGTCTGTCGGGCTTTACCCGCCGTGAAGAGAGTGAGCATGATGTTTTTTCAAGCGGTCACAGCAGTATTTCTGTTTCTGCCGCTCACGGTGTCAGCGTTTCAAACAATCTTCTTTTTGATGATAACAGGAAAACGATTGCAGTTATCGGTGACGGTTCATTTACGGGCGGTCTTGTGTATGAGGGACTTAATAACGCAGGCAGAGATGAAAAAAGCGGACTTATTGTTATACTCAACGATAACAACATGTCTATTTCAAAAAATGTCGGCTCTGTTGCGATGTATCTCTCAAAAATACGCACGAAGCAGCGGTATTATCTTCTGAAAACAAAGACATACCGTTTCCTTCGTTCAATACCGCTTGTCGGTAAGCCTATTGCAAAGTTTATAAGAAACCTTAAAAACTATATTAAGAGCTCCATTTACGGTACAACAATGTTTGAAAAAATGGGGTTTGCATATATGGGACCTTTTGACGGACATGATATTGAACAGCTTTGCTCTGCTTTTGAAATTGCGAAAAATAAAAATGAGCCTGTAATGATTCATGTGATTACAACAAAGGGTAAAGGCTATGATTTTGCAGAAAAATCACCCAGCACTTTCCACGGTATTTCAAAATTTGATGTTGAAACAGGTGAAAGTGTAAGCGGAGAAAAAACTTATTCTGATGTTTTTGGAGAAAAGCTCTGCTCTGCTGCGGAAAATAATAAAAAAATATGTGCAATAACTGCTGCTATGTGTCTTGGTACAGGTCTGGAAAAATTCAGCAATGATTATTCTGAAAGATTTTTTGATGTGGGTATTGCAGAAGAGCATGCAGTGACCTTTGCTTCAGGTCTTGCACGTAACGGAATGATTCCTGTTTTCTGTGTTTATTCTACTTTCCTGCAAAGGTGCTATGACCAGCTTATACACGATACAGCAATGCAGAAGCTTAAAATAATTCTCGGGATTGACAGAGCAGGTTTTGTGGGGCTGGACGGCGAATCACATCAGGGACTCTTTGATGTAGCCTTTTTGAATACAATTCCGAACATAGATGTTTATTCTCCTTCGTCCTTTGATGAAATGAACAAGGTTTTTGACAGGGCTGTATCTGAGGGTAAGAATTCAGTTGCAATCAGATATCCGAGAGGAAATGAGGCTGAACTTCCTTCCGATTACAATTATTCAGGTAGTGATTTTGATATTTTCGGAGACGGCAAAGAAATTTCAATTGTGACTTACGGCAGACTTTTTGCAAATGCCTGTAAGGCAAAAAAGGAGCTTTCACTGAAAGGAATTGATGTGAGGATTATAAAGCTCAATAAAATTAAACCTGTAAATGAAGCAGTCTTTGAAAATATAAATGAAACGAAGAAAATTTATTTCTTTGAGGAAGCACACAAAGACGGCTCGGTTTGTGAAAAATTTGCATCTCTTCTCATTCAGAATGGTTACAGGGGAGAATATTCAGCAATTGCAGTTGATGACGATTTTGTAAAACAGGCGTCAGTTGAATCGCAACTGAAGAAATACGGACTTGATGCTGATTCAATGGTTAAAAAGGTGAGTGAAGATATTGGCTGAAAAATTAAGACTTGATGCTGCTGTTTTTGAACAGGGACATGCAGAAAGCCGTGAAAAAGCAAAGGCTCTTATTATGGCGGGACAGGTTTATGTCAACGGTCAGAAGGCTCTCAAAGCAGGTTTGTTTCTTAAACCTGAAGATTCTCTTGAAGTAAGAGGAAGTAAAATGCCTTTTGTCAGCCGTGGAGGATATAAGCTTGAAAAAGCACTCAATTCTTTTGATTTTAAACTTGATGATGCAGTTTGTATGGATATCGGTGCTTCAACAGGCGGTTTTACTGACTGTATGCTGCAGAGAGGCGCAAAAAAAGTTTATTCAATTGATGTTGGCTATGGTCAGCTTGCATGGAAGCTTCGTACTGACGAAAGAGTAGTCAACCTTGAAAGGACAAATTTCCGATATCTTGATAAGGAAACTGTCAGTGAAGAAATTGATTTTGCAAGTGTCGATGTGTCTTTTATTTCACTTAAAATAATCCTGCCTGTGCTTCGTTCCTTTCTGAAGGATAATGCAATGGCAGTTTGTCTTATAAAACCTCAGTTTGAGGCAGGCAGAGAAAAAATCGGCAAAAAGGGAGTTGTCAGAGAACTGTCAACTCATATTGAAGTAATTGAAAATATAACTTCCTTCGCGGTAGAAAACGGTTTTACCGTTAAAGGTCTTACTTATTCACCGATTAAAGGCCCCGAAGGAAATATTGAATATCTTATGTTGGTGGAAAAATCAGAAGATGCAAAAATGCTGTCAGATGTTTCACCGAAAGAGTTAGCGGAAGAATCACATAAAAATCTTGACAAATGAGGTGAAAACCGTGTTTGCAGTTGTACCCAACCTATCAAGGCTTCATGCAGAGAAAGTGACTAAACATGTCTGCGAGGAAATGAAAAAGCTTAATGCCGAATTTGCAATGTGCGAGGAGCATAAAGAAATGTTTTCCTCATTTTGCAGTACATATATGAATGAAGATGACATGTACCGCCATTCTGATGTTATCATTGCAATCGGCGGCGACGGCACAATTATAAGCTGTGCAAAAAAGGCATCTGCTTTTTCAAAACCGATTCTAGGCATAAATGCAGGCAGAGTAGCCTTTATGGCAGGTCTTGAAAGTCAGGAGCTTGAATATCTTGACAGACTGATTGAAGGAGACTATACTGTTGATAAAAGAATGATGCTTGCCGCTTCAATTGTAGTTGACGGAAAGGTAGAAGAGCAAATAAACTGTGTCAATGATGTTTTTGTGGGACGGTCTCAGAATGTTAATATGGTAAATCTGAAGGTTATGTGTGACGGTGCAACGGTCAGCGACTATTATTCCGACGGAATAATTCTCTCAACTCCTACAGGCTCAACTGCTTATTCTTTGTCAGCGGGCGGTCCTGTAATCGACCCTCTTATTGAAAGCATACTTCTTACACCTGTTTGTCCTCATTCTCTTTTCCAGAGACCTATGATTTTCAGGAGCGAAAGTGTCCTTGAAATCACAAATGATACTGCACCGGGCACTGCGTTTGTTTTTTTTGACGGCGGCGAAGGGTATCCCATATCAAAAAATTGCAAAGTAGTTGTCCGTAAATCTGAGAAAACGGCAGATTTTATACGCATAAAGTCAGACACTTTTGTTGATATTCTCAACACAAAATTAAGAAGCAACTGAGAGGTAGACTAAAATGAAAAGAAAAAGACATGCCCTGATTCTCAAACTTATTGAGGAAAATCCTATCGCAACTCAGGAAGAACTTCTTGAATATCTTTGCAGTCATGATTTTGATGTAACGCAGGCAACGGTATCAAGAGATATCAAAGAGCTCAGACTTATTAAGATTACTGATGAAAACGGCAGATACAGGTATAGTATACCTAAAGAGAAATCAAGCGACATGAGTTCAAAATTTCTTATGCTCTTCTTATCTGCGATAACAAGTGTTGATTATGCAATGAATATTGTTTGCATCAACTGTCATTCAGGTATGGCGCAAGGCGCTTGCAGTGCTCTTGATAATATGTCATTTACTGAAATTGTCGGCACTGTTGCAGGCGACGATACAATTTTTGTCCTTTGCAGAACAGAAGAAAACGCAAAAGAGCTTACAGAAAAATTTAAAGGTTTAATGTCCGAATAAGGGTGGTTTATTTTGCTCAGCAGTCTGAAAATTGAGAATATTGCAGTAATTGAAAGTGCTGATATCAGTTTTGATATCGGTCTTAATGTGCTGACAGGTGAAACAGGTGCAGGTAAATCAATCATCATTGACTCTATAAACGCAATACTTGGTGAGAGAACCTCAAAGGAACTCGTAAGAACAGGCACGAATGTTGCATCAGTGACTGCTTTTTTTACTTCTGTAGGAGAAAATGTCAAAGAAAAACTTGAAGAAATGGGACTTGAATGTGAAGAAGATTATTCTCTCCTTCTTCAAAGAAGAATTTCTGCTGACGGCAGAAATGTCTGCAGGATTAACGGCGCGGCAGCAACTGTTTCAATGCTCAAAGAACTTGGAAAAACTTTGGTAGACATTCACGGTCAGCATGATAACCGTTCGCTTCTTCTGAAAGATAACCATTTGTCCTACATAGACAAGCTGGCATCAAACGAAGAGATTCTCAATGATTATGCTGCTTCTTATAAAAAATTTGTTGCATTAAAAAAAGAACTTAAAAACCTCCGTAACAACGAGGAAGAAAACGAAAAAAATGCTGAGGTCCTTCGTTTCCAGATTGATGAAATTGAGAAAGCTGATATAACTGCAGGTGAATTTGAAGAACTCAGTCTGAAGCGTGATAAGCTTGCTAATGCTGAGAAAATCAGTTCAGCTCTTTCTCTTTCTTATAATGAGCTGAACGGTGCTGATGAAGAGGTCGGAATTTTAGTAAGACTTAAAAATATCCTTGAAGAGGTAAAAAGTATTTCTTCATTTGACGACATGGACGAGGTTTCAAAGAATCTTGCAGGTGCAGTTTATACTGTTGAGGAATGTACTCAGAGTATAAAAAACAGTCTTGATTCAGTGGAGTTCAACCCTGCGCTTCTTGAAGAAACAGAAGAAAGACTCGACCTCATTTCAAAACTGATGAAAAAATACGGCACAGACGAGAACGGACTTCTCGTTCTGCTTGACGAATTTAAAGAGAAGCTTACAAAAATTGATTCATCGGCAGACAGGATTGAAAAACTGACTGATGAGCTGAACTCAGCGGGGCAGGAAATGCTTGATAAGGCTGAAAAATTATCTGTTTCAAGAATAAAGGCAGGGGAAATTTTTGCAAAAAAGGTTTGTGATGAACTGAAATTTCTCGATATGCCCAATGTCAGATTTGCAGTTGACAGAAAGGATAAACCTCTCGGCATTACCGGTAAAGATGATGTTGAATTTTTGATTTCTGCCAATGTGGGTGAAGAGCCGAAGCCTCTTATTAAAATTTCATCGGGCGGTGAATTGTCACGCATAATGCTTGCGATAAAAAATGTTCTTTCAGAAAAAGACGATGTAATGACGATGATTTTTGACGAAATCGACTCAGGTATCAGCGGTCAGGCGGCAACCAAGGTTGCGAAAAAGCTTTATGATGTGGCGGAAGGAAAACAGGTAATCTGTGTTACTCACTTGTCACAGATTGCGGCATTCGCAGACAGCCATTTCTTTATCAACAAAGAAACTCACGGCGAGCATACCTTTACAAGTATTAAAGCTTTGCAGGAAAACGAGAGAAAATATGAGCTTTCACGCATCAATGGCGGTACCGTTATTACGCAGACACTTCTTTCTGCAGCGGAGGAAATGCTGATGCAGGCTGACAGTTATAAAAGGAGCAGAGAAAATGGATCAGAAGAAAATTGACAGAATAAATGAACTTGCACACCTTGCAAAGGAGAGGGAACTTTCTCCTGAGGAACAGGCGGAAAGACAAGCCCTCAGACGTGAATATATTGATGCTTTCAAAGCCAGCCTTGTGGGGACACTTGAGAGCACATATATTGTAGATGAAAAAGGTAATAAGAAAAAAGTTCAACGCAAGAAATAAGTTTAAAGCACTGCTTAATGAGAAATCTTAAGCGGTGCTTTTTTTGTGTCAAAAATCCTGCAAATAAATATTATGTTAGTGATTGATAATATTGGGAGGTAACGAAATGAACAATCAGGAATTGCAGAATATGATTGAACAATACAAGAAGGAACTGTTGAAATATGCAGAAGAAAACGGAGGTTTTGTGAAAAGCGATGTGATTTCATCTTTGCCGAGAGCCGAGAGTGTTGCGTCAATAGTAAGTTCTCCCGACAATACGGGAAAAGAAGCTGATATTACGGAGCTTGAGGGTACAAATCCCGATTCCTTCAATGCAGGCAGAAAAGAACCTGTATACAGAAACGTTGAGGATTTTAAGGCAAAAAATAAAGGCGAAGGCTCTTTGCGTGTTCAGGCTTTCAGCGGAAGGCAGACTTTCCCCGTAGTAAATGCACGCGTGATTGTCAGTAAGGATTTCACGGACGGTACATACACTTTTTTTGATGATTTAACAGACACCAGCGGTATTGTTGAGAATATGACACTTTCTTCTCCAGGCAGGAATGTTGCAACAGAGAATAACACAGTTTTACCTTATTCTACCTATACCATAAAGGTAACACATCCTTTTTTCAGAACGACGGTTTATAATAATGTTCCTGTTTTTGACGGTATTACATCAATTCAGCCGGTGAATCTTGTTCCGAAAACAGGCACACCCATTGATGACGACGATATTGTATATAACGAGACAGAACCTGTTGATTTATAAGGAGTGATTACATGATCAATGAACCCTTTATTCCACGTACAATTACCGTACATCTCGGTACACCACAGTCAAATGCCCGGAATATTACGGTAAGCTTTCCTGATTATATAAAAAACGTAGCATCAAGTGAAATTTATCCCACGTGGCCCGAAAGCGCTTTGCGTGCAAATATTTACGCGATTACTACTTTTGCTCTTAACAGAATCTATACCGAACATTACAGAAGTCAGGGATATAACTTCGATATTACAAATTCGACACAGTATGATCAGGCTTATGTTCAGGGCAGAGATATTTTTTCCAATATCTCAAAACTCGTTGATGAGCTTTTTAACGACTATGTTGTGAAGGATGGTACTATTTCTCCTTATTTTACGCAGTATTGCAGCGGCAGAGGCGTAAACTGTAAAGGACTTAAGCAGTGGGGGACAGTTGACCTTGCAAACAGCGGATATGTGCCCTATGATATCTTGAAATATTATTACGGTGATGTAAATTTAGTAAAAAATGCACCTGTAAGAGCGAATATTCCGTCGTACCCGGGCAGAGCATTGAGATTGGGTGACAGAGGTGAGGATGTAAGAACGATACAGCGTGAACTTAACAGAATCGCTGCGAACTACCCTGCGATTCCTACAGTTCCCGTAGATTTAGGCGTTTTTGATGCGGCGACAGAGAGGGCAGTACGAGCTTTTCAGAAGATTTTCAACTTAACTCAGGACGGAATTGTCGGCAAAGAAACATGGTATAAATTGAAATATATATACTCAAGCGTAAAAGGTCTTTCGGAATTATACTCGGAAGGCGTAACATATTCTGAGGCTGAACGTGCTTTCAGTAAAGTTTTACAACAGGGTAACAGAGGTACTGAGGTTCAGGCATTACAGTATTACCTCAACTTTATTGCATTTTTCAATGATGCGTTACCGGATATATCTGTTGACGGAATTTTTGGTCCTTCGACCCGCGACGCAGTTCTTGCTTTTCAGAGATATTACGGTCTTACTCAGGACGGCATTGCAGGCAGAGATACATGGAACAGAATTCAGACTGTTTATCAGAGTATTCTGAATAATTTACCTAAAGAATATCAATCCTACAGTTCTCTCATTTATCCCGGCACAGTTTTGTCTGTGGGTTCAACGGGAAAGGTTGTTGAACAGGTTCAGACCTATCTTCGTGTAATCGGCCAGAACAACAGTTCGGTTCCCGTAATCAATGTTGACGGTACGTTTGGCAATGCAACGCGAAATGCAGTCAGAGCCGTACAAAAGCTTTACGGAATAGATCAGACAGGCGTAGTAGGACCGTCAACATGGAACGCAATAGTTGAATTATATAATGGTTACAGAGCATAATTTTTGAAATTCTTGGCAACATAACTAAAAAGATTTTAGGTGGTGCCGACTTGAAAAATATAAGCAAAAGTTATGATGAAACCATTGGTCTACTTGATGATATTCTGCGTATTGATGAAAATTTCGACCTGATCGGCAGAGAAATGATAATCGGCGGAAGACAGTCAAAAATGTATTTTGTAGACGCTTTCTGCAAGGATGAAATACTTGAAAAAATGCTTGAATATCTGACAAGGCTTGACGAGAAACAGTTAAAGCACGTAAAGAATACAAGAGATTTTTGTTCTCATTTTATTACCTATACGGAAACGGATGTTGAGTCGTCAATTGATACTGTTGTGTCAGCTGTTCTTTCAGGCACCCTTGCGCTCATAATCGAAGGCTTTAATCAGGCAATTATGATAGATGCAAGAACTTATCCTGTGCGCTCCCTCGGTGAGCCTGATAATGATAAGGTTTTACGCGGTTCACATGACGGCTTCTGTGAAACACTTGTTTTTAATACCGCACTTATAAGAAGAAGAATCCGTGACCCTAAGCTTACATTTTCCGCGATGAAGGTTGGTAAAAAATCGAAGACTGATATTGCTCTCTGTTATCTTGACAATGTTGTTGATAAGAAGTTGCTTGAGAGCCTGAAAAAACGCATTAACAAAATTGATGTTAATACCCTTGCAATGAGTCAGCAGAGTCTTGTTGAGAGCCTCATTCCGAAACAGTTCTATAATCCTTTTCCGAAGGTCAGATATACGGAACGTCCTGATGCTGCTGCGGCGTGTATTTCTGAGGGGAATATTATAATTCTTATTGACAATTCGCCTGCGGCGATAATTGTAAAAACGAGCTTTTTTGAATTTTTTCAGGATTCAAACGATTATTATTTTTCACCTGTTATAGGTTCTTATTTAAGATTCGTGAGAATGTTTGTTTTTACACTCTCTGTTCTTCTTACGCCTACATGGTACCTGTTGGTAGATAATCCTGCTTATATACCCGAGTGGCTGTCTTTTATAAGGATTGATGAACCGTCAGGTGTACCCGTACTTGCGCAGATAATTACAATTGAACTCATAGTCGATATGTTGAAGCTGGCATCAATAAACACACCCCAGGCTCTCAGCAGCTCCTTCAGCGTAATCGGTGCTCTCATTTTAGGTGAGTTTGCAGTAGGTGCAGGATGGTTTTTGCCTGAAGTGATTCTCTATATGGCGTTTGTTGCAATTGCTAATTTCACACAGCCAAGCTTTGAACTCGGTTATGCAATGAAATTTTCACGCATTACAGTGATAATACTGACCGCGATTTTCGGCTTGTGGGGATATATAGGCGGCTTTGCGATAATGGTTATTCTGATTGCCACAACAAAAACTCTTACTGGCAGGACTTATCTGTATCCGCTCATTCCGTTTGACAAAAATGCAATAAAAAGCCTTATTGTCAGACATTCAATAGGTAAAAGTAAAAACTAAGCTTCTATTATATCAGCAAAAAATCTTTCTGTTGAAACAGACGAAGGTCTGTTAAATCTTCCGAGGTGATACAGTGCTTCTGTATCGCCTTTTTCTATTATGTTTACCCTTTCTTCACACAGCAGTGTGGCTTTGAAACCAAGTTCTTTTGCAAGAGAAATTGTTTCATCCTTGTAAGCTCCGAAGGGGAAGGTGAGCGTATTAGGTGTGTAGCCGGTTTTTTCTTTTATCAGATTCTGCATTTTAAGAATGTCTGCTCCCACTTCCGTGTTGTATGTAGCAACATCTTCATCTTTTTTCTTGCAGATTCCCTTTCTTGTGCTGTCATTTTTGTGCAGGTCATAAGAATGGTTTTGTATTTCAATTACATTGCCATTGGCAAGTTCTTTTATTTCTGCCCAGTCCATGTATGAGTAAGTAACATTATGGTCGGGATTTTCTGTGAAAAATGTCGTATATTCACCGACAACTGATGCTACTGCACACATGTCAAGCTCTTTCAGTAACGGATAAACATATTCATAAACACTTTCAAAGCCGTCATCAAATGTTATTATAATCGGTTTTTCCGGCAGTTCTTTATCACCGTTTACATAAGAAATCAGGTCGGTCATGTTTATTGTTGTGTAGCCGTTTTCTTTAAGATAAAGCATGTCATTCTTAAATTCATCATACATAACAGTATATTTGCCTTTTCTTGAAGTTTTTTTCGTAATCTGATGATACATTATAATGGGGACGGGCGTTCCGCTATTTTCTTCGGCTTCCGTAATCAATGGTGCAAAATACAGAAACGCACAGGTTATAATAATAAATACCGCTGTAAAGAATATGTAGGTTTTCCTGATTTTCAAGACCATATCAATCACTCCTTTGTAAATTTGTATGTTTAACTTGATATTTTATTGAATAAGAGTTATAATAATCTGTAAAATTATTTTGAAAGAAGTGAATCGGTTGTATGAATACTGATTACATTACAGGACTCCTTGAAAAATTATGTCTTGCAGACGGCACATCGGGCGACGAAGGAGAATGTGCCGCTATAGCCGCTGAGGAACTCGGAAAATATATGAGTGTTTCAATTGACAAGCTCGGAAATGTAATCGGCAGACAGGAAGGAGAGGGAACACATTTCCTTCTTGATGCTCATATTGACAGAATAGGACTTGTTGTTACTGCAGTGACTGACGATGGCTTTGTAAAGGTTGGAGCTTGCGGCGGTATTGATACACGTACGCTTGATGCCGCTGAGGTTGTGATTTACGGTAAGAAACCGATCTTCGGTGTGGTTTCTGCAATTCCGCCCCATCTTACAAAATCGGGGGAAAATAAGGCGAGCGATGTTTCTGACATCGTGATTGATATCGGTATGGATAAGGTAACTGCCGAAAAATATATTACACCGTCAGACAGAGTTGTTGCTGTTTCGGAATTCAATAAATTATTAGGCTCTAAAGTTTCATGTGCAGCGCTAGATGACAGAGCAGGTGTAGTTTCACTTCTTCTTGCCTGCGATATGCTGAAAGAAAAAGGTGTCCAACCGAATTTAACTGTTGTTTTTTCTGTTTGTGAGGAAACAAGCGGAAGCGGTGCAAAAACATCATCATTTGCAGCATGTGCAGACGAAGCTGTTGCAGTTGATGTCAGTTTTGCTAAACAACCCGGTGTTTCTGAGAATGAAAGCGGAGAACTTTCAAAAGGTCCTATGGTCGGTTTTTCATCGGTCCTTGACTTTGCAATGAGCAAAAAGCTTGTGGCATTGGCGGAAGAAAAAGAAATACCATATCAGAAAGAAATCATGGGCGGAAGAACAGGAACAAATGCTGACAGTATTGCTGTTTCAGGCTATGGTACTAAAATGGGACTTATTTCAATCCCGCAGAGAAATATGCATACACAGGCGGAAATAATTGATATCAACGATGTTGTAAACACCGCAAAATTGATTTGCGAATATATTTCTTGCAGAATGGAGGAATGCTGAGTGAACAGAATTTTTGAATTTGCAAAAGAGCTTTCATTGCTTGACGGCATTTCTTCAAGGGAAGAAAAAGTAAGAAATTATATAGTGGAAAAGATTAAAGATTCCGATGGTGTTTCATACGTTGTTGATAATCTCGGTAATCTTATTGTTGAGAAAAAAGGAGCGAAAACGCCTGAAAATAAAATAATGATTGATGCTCACATGGACGAGGTCGGGCTGATTGTGTGTTATATTACTTCTGACGGTTTTCTGAAAGTTCACAGTGTCGGCGGTATTAATGAAAAGGTCTTGCTCGGCAGAAGTGTAAAGGTAAACGGCTTGACAGGTGTTATCGGCATAAAACCTGTTCATCTTACAGACAAGGATAAATCAAAGGATATTCCGAAAATGGGCGACCTCTATGTTGATATTGGTGCTTCAAGCCGCGAGGAAGCGGAAAAATATGTTTCACTCGGTGACAGTATAGAGTTTGCTTCAGAGTGGCGGGAATTCGGCGAAAACGGAGAGTTTATAAAAGCAAAAGCACTTGACGACAGATTAGGCTGTGCGATTATGCTTGACATGATTCTGAGTGCACAGGAGTACGACCTTGTGTTTACTTTTTCCGTTCAGGAGGAAGTAGGTTGCCGCGGTGCAATAACTGCTGCGAACAGAGTAAAACCCGATTTTGCTATTGCACTTGAATGTACTACAGCCTCGGATATCAGCGGAATTTCAGATGAAAAGAAAGTCTGTTCTCTTGACGGCGGTGCAGTAGTGTCTTTTATGGACGGCGGCACTGTTTACCTTAAAGATTTGTACAGAAAAGCAATGGATATTGCAAAGGAAAACGGTATAAAGGTACAGACAAAAACAATGATTGCAGGCGGTAACAATGCATCGCAGATTCATAAGGCTTCATGCGGAGTGAAATGTCTTGCGGTTTCAGTTCCCTGCAGATATCTTCATTCTCCGTCTTGTGTCGTTAAAAAGACTGATGTTGAAGAAGTAAAAAATCTTGTATCGAAATTAGTTGCGGAGTTTGCCGATGATTAAATTTGCGGAAGATTTAAGCATATACGATTTGTCATTTTTTGAAGACGATATATTTTTTCAGAGAATTTATTCTGATTTCAGCACGATATCAAAGTTTAATAACGTATATTTTTATATCTGCGAAGAGCATTATGAAATTACGGCAGTAATTTCAAAAGTGAACGATATAATTACGATATCCGCAAAAGAAAGTGCAAACTTTGAAGAGATGAATGAATTTGTAAAGGTGATTGGCTTTACAACTGTTCTTTGCGACAATGATTATTCCTGTCACTTTGACGGTGAAAAAACATCAGGCAAAATTCTTAAATTTAACAGCAATTATGAACATTCCGAAAAAGCAAATACCCTTGACGTTGAACATTTACCTGATATGTATAAACTCGTGAAAAAAGTTTTTGACACATCGGCTGATTTTTCTGATTGGTTTGTCGATATATGTCACAAAATGCGTTATGGCAGTGCTGATCTTTGCGGAGTATATGATGATAAGATGCTTATATCTGCAGGATTTTCCTTGTTTATTACTGAAAAAAGCGCAGTTATTTCGTCTGTTGTAACTGATGAAGAATTCAGGCATAAGGGTTATGGAGAACGGGTCGTAAAAACTCTTTTGGAAAAAAATATCGGTAAAGACGTTTTTGTTTTTACTGAAAACAAAAATGCGGAAAACTGGTATAAAAATATGGATTTTGTCCCTTGCAAAATGTGGAGTGAAATAAAAAATGTATTATAATTTTAAACTTAGTGACAAGGTTTTGTCAGCATCGGAAAAAGCTCTTGAAAATTCAAAAAAGGCTTTTGAAGTAATTGAAAAAACAACCGAGCAGAATCAGATTAAGGTTCTGTCAGCTTTTACTGAGTTCGGAATCAGCGAAAGCCATTTCGCAGGCTCAACGGGCTATGGTTACGGTGACAGAGGCAGAGAAACTATAGACAAGCTCTTTGCAAAATGTGTTGGTGCTGAAGATTCAATTATCAGACATAATTTCACATGCGGAACACATACTCTGGCAGTTGCTCTTTTCGGTGTTCTTCGCCCCGGTGACACAATGCTCTCTGTTACGGGTACACCTTATGATACGATTCACAGCGTAATCGGTCTGACTGAGGATAAAGGTCAAGGCTCTCTTAAAGATTTCGGTGTGAATTATATGGAAGCAGCACTGAACAGCGAAGGCAGAGTGGATTTTCCTGCCGTTGAAAAGGCACTCAGAGAAAACAGTATAAAAATGGTCTACATACAACGTTCTCGAGGCTATTCTCTCAGACCTACACTCAGCGTTGCAGAAATCAAGGGAATTATTGACCTTACAAGAAAATGCAGTAATGCAATGGTAATGGTTGATAACTGCTATGGCGAATTTGTTGAAACTATCGAGCCGGGTGATGTTGACTGTGACCTTTTTGCAGGCTCGCTTATAAAGAATGCAGGCGGAGGAATTGCAAGAACAGGCGGTTATATTGCAGGCAAGGAGGAGTTTGTTGAGCTTTGCTCTTACAGAATGACGACTCCCGGTCTCGGAAGAGAAGTCGGGGCGACACTCGGACAAAGCAGAAATCTTTACATGGGACTTTTCAATGCACCTCACGTTGTAGGTGAAGCACTTAAAGCTGCAGTGTTTACAGCTTCGCTTTTCAGCGAATTCGGTTTTGGTGTAACTCCTGAAATCAATGAAAGCCGCCACGATATTATTCAGGCTGTTAAGCTTGAAAAAGCTGAAAATCTTATAGCTTTCTGTCAGGGTCTTCAGAAGGGTGCGCCTATTGATTCAACGGCAGTTCCCGAGCCTTGGGACATGCCCGGATATGACAGTCAGGTAATTATGTCAGCAGGTGCGTTTATTTCAGGTGCTTCAATTGAGCTTTCGGCTGATGCTCCTCTCAGAGAGCCTTATGCTGTCTGGATGCAGGGCGGTCTTAACTTCCATAGTGCAAAAATGGGTATAATGCTGGCAGCAGAGGAAATGAATAAAAGGGGATTGCTCTGATATGTATAAGTATGACGGAATAACAAGCGATGCTTTGTTTCTTCTTGCACAGAACAGATTTGAAAATGATAAAGCTTTCTATGAAGAACATAAGCCTGAAATTAAAAAAGGTGTAATTGCACCTGTCAGACAGATTATTGAAGCACTTCTTGATGATATGTTTTCCTACGACAGCAGAATGGTGCTTATTCCATGGAAAATGATATCAAGAATCAGACGTGACACACGCTATACTAAAGACAAATCACTTTACAGAGAAAATGTCTGGGTAATGTTTATGCGTGACAAAAAATCAAATCCTTATATTCCTTGCTTCTGGTTTGAAATTTTTCCCGACAGATATACATGCGGTGTAGGCACGTTCTACACGAATGCAACGTATCTGTCACTTTACAGAGAAAAAATTCTTTCTGAGCCTGAACGGTTCAGAAATGCAATCAGATCCTGCGAAAGCGTTGGCGCAACGCTCGGACTTGATTGTTATAAGAAACTGAAAGAAGGAGAATGTCCTGAGGATTTAATTCAATTCTATAATGCAAAGCAGTTGCATTTTATGTGCGATTGTTTTGATATCACCGAACTTGAAAACAGTGATTTTATAGAAAAACTCAGAAAGAATTATAAAGCTTTTTATCCGTTGTACAGCTTTTTTGCTGAGGTTACAGATAAATATATTTCATTGAACGGAGGAGAATAAATGATGCTTGAAGATAAATGGGCATCTTTCAGAAGCGGTTCTGATGTCAGAGGAGTAGGCGTAAGGTCGGGACAGGATTCACCCTTGTACCTTTCTGACGAAATTGTCGAGAGAATTGCTCTCGGTTTTGCAGAATGGCTTATGAAAAACAGAACGGAAGATGCTGAAATTACCGTTGCAGTAGGCAGAGATACAAGAATTTCTTCCTTAAGAATCAAAGATAAGGTTATAAGTGCTCTTGTAAAAATGGGTATAAATGTTTATGACTGTGATTACTCTTCAACTCCTGCCATGTTCATGACCACAGTCAACCTTGGCTGTACAGGTGCTGTTGAGGTGACGGCGAGTCACCATCCTTATGACAAGAACGGTCTTAAGTTTTTTACAAGACTCGGCGGACTTGACAGTAAGGATATTAACGAGATTCTTCTTCTGGCACAGGAAAACAGGTTTATTTATGCAGAAAAGTTCGGCAGTGTTCTTGAATATGATCACATGAAGCTTTATGCTGAAAATCTTCGCAAAATGATTTGTGACGGTGTTAATGCTACTGATTATTCGCGACCCCTTCGGGGATTTAAAATTGTAGTTGATGCCGGTAACGGAATCGGCGGATTTTATGCCACAAAGGTCTTGGCTCCTTTGGGTGCCGATGTCAGAGGAAGCAGATATCTTGACTATAACGGAATGTTTCCGAATCATGTTCCGAACCCGGAGGACTCAAAGGCTATGCAGTCAATTTGCGAGGCTGTTATTCAGAATGATGCTCACATGGGCGTAATTTTTGATACTGATGTTGACCGTGCAGCCTGCGTTGACAGAGGCGGTGTGGAAATCAGCGGTAACAGACTTGTAGCACTTGCCGCGGCAATTGCTGTCGAGAATAACGACGGTGCTACAATTGTTACCGACTCAGTAACCTCTGACGGACTGACAGATTTTATCGAAAATAAGCTTAGCGCAAAACACCTCAGCTATAAAAGGGGATACCGTAATGTCATTGACAAGCAGATTGAATTGAATCATTCTGCCGTTAACTGTCCTCTTGCTATAGAAACCTCAGGCCACGCGGCTTTCAGAGAAAATTATTATCTTGATGACGGTGCGTATCTCGTCACAAAAATTATAATTAAAATGGTGCTTCTCGCTAAAGAGGGAAAGAAAATCTCCGATCTGCTTTCAGGTCTAAAGGAAGCAAAAGAAAAATTATCTCTTCGTTTCACAATCGAAAGGTCTGATTTCAAACTTTACGGAGAAGAATTAATTGCATCTCTTAACGGCTTTGCACCTTCCTGTGAGGGCTGGAAAGTGAAGGCTGATACGTATGAAGGAATTCGTGTGTCGGCAGATGAAAGGAGCGGAAACGGTTGGTTCCTTCTGAGACTGAGTGTCCATGACCCTGTAATGCCTTTGAATATTGAAAGCAATGAGGAAGGCGGTACACTTAAAATATGCGAAAAACTATATTCTTTCATGAAAGAGCAGAGCGGTATTGACTCTTCTCCCTTAAAAAAAGCAATTGATAGTCTGAGAAAATAACAACAAAACCGATGTTTTATCATATTATAAGTATGATGAACATCGGTTTTTCTGTAAAATAATTAAACACTACGCCTCAATTTGTTGAAGATTACTTAAATTTTCCTTAAAGATAAAAAAATATGTAAAATATTACGACAAAAATTACAAAAAGTATTGACATTTTTGAATAATTTGTGGTATCATTTTGCCGATGATGGAATGGTGTAAAGGACGTGTCATCGTTTCACCAATCAGTAAAATCCCAAAATATTCCGCAATAGCGGAAAACCAGGAGGAAAAAGAGTTATGAACAAAATCATCTCATGGATTCTCTCAATTGTTATGCTCGTCCTCAGTTTCTTTGGCGTAGGTGCCGGAAATACTGCGGATATGACAAAAGGAGAATGGCTCAACGAAATGTGCGCAACTCTCGGCTACGAAACAGACGACGCTGTTCAGCTTTGTGCTGATCTTGGTATCATTGCTGAAACAGATGTTAATGACGCAGACGAAGCAGCTGACGCAGCTTTCGTATTCGGAACACTTAAAAATGCTGCAACAGTATTAGGCGTTGATTATGCTAAAGTTACTGCTGAAGCAATCAAGCAGGGCATTCTTAACGCAAAAGGCGAGCTCGAAGCTGACGTAAAAGACACTGCAGATGCCTACTACGATATCCTTGTTATCCTCAGGGATCTCGCAAACAACAAAGAAGTAGCTGACAAGGCTGCTGAAGTTGTTTATGCAGAAGAAGTAGTAGAAATCGAAGCAGCCGACTATTCTGTTAACGGCAACACAGTAGTTCTTCCCGCAGGTACAGCACTTGCAGCAGGTGATGTGTTTACTGTTCCTCAGGTAAGTGGTAATCTTGAAGGCGGCATCTATGAAGCAGTTTCTGTTAAAGAAACAGCTAACGGTGTTGTTGTAGAGACAAAAGAAGTTGCTCTTGAAGATGCTGTTGAATCTCTCGATTATGCAGCATCATTCTCACCCAACATGGCAGCCGCTCAGGTTGTTTCAGGTGAAGGTGAAGTTATTCAGGAAGGCGTTGCAAACAACGAAGGTATTCAGGAAACAATCGACGAAGTTAAGGGCGTTCTTACAGATAAAGAAGCTCTTAAAGGCGCTGTAAAAGATCTTCTTGTTGACACTCTTTCAGAAGGCAGCTTCTCAATAGGCGATGCAGACGTTGACTATGCATTCACAGATGGCGGTTTTGATATTGCTATTTCCGGACCTTTAGGCGACGGCATCAACATTGCTAAATCATACTCAGTTTCAAACCTTGAACTCCTTACAAAGTTTGACGCTTCTTTCAAGAACGGCAAAGCAAATGTTAAGGAAGGCTATCTGAAACTCAACTATGATTGTGTTGATACAACAAGAGTTAGCGGTTCTTACTCAGCTTCACTTGTTTCAGGTATCACAGAAGATATCTCAAGCATGGAAGTTGTTGACCAGATTAAGATGAACTTCGAAAACCTTAAACTTGAACAGGGTACAGCAAGATTCCCTGTATTCACAGCTCACATTGCTGTTCCTAACGCTCCCTCTATCACAATTAAGATGGAAGCAAGCGTTGTATTCAACGTTTACGGTTATGCAGAACTCATCATCACAACTGAAAACTGCGTTGGTTATGAAATCATTGATAACAACGGCAGATTCATTTATGAGTCAACAGAAACAGCTCCCAAAGTATTCAATGCTATGGGCACAGCTGAAGCTCTCGTAGGCATGAATGTTGCTCTTTGCGCATTTGGTATCTCTCTCATCGACGTTGGTGTACAGGGTGGTCTTGGCGTATATGTATATGCAACAATCACACTTCCTTACTCAGACTTCACAACTACTTCCATTGAAGACATTCCGGCTAACCTTCTTGCACAGTCTGTAGCTATCCTTGATAATGCTGATGAAATCACAGTATCAGGTACAGCTCAGTTCTATGGCATATTTAAGGTTTCACTTTGTGAAGAAAGTATCACAGACAAGATCGGACTTTCAAAAACATGGACAATTGTTGACAGAAGCAACGGTACATTTGCTACAATCAACTTCTAATCAACTTTTAAACTAAACTGTTGATATCGTCCAATCAATAGTTAAAGAGGGCAGACGGTGCACCGTCTGCCCTTGATTTTTAACGATAGAACAGCGGCTCAAATGACTGTTTCAATTGAGCCGCTGTTTATTATTTGTTCTTTTTCTTAATATCAAGTCTTAAGATACCGATTATAATTGAACTCAAAACGAAAATCTCAGTAATAATTCCGGGATAGGAAAGAGTTTTGATGTTATAAATTAACCAGCAAGTTGAGGTCGGAAGTGAGAATATTCTGTTAACTTTAGGCTTTTCAATCCAGAGTACAACAGACGACATGAGCATTGCAATGAGCGGGAAGAGTGAAAAAATATTATCCCATGTTAAAATACCTGAAATAAAAAATGCTATCGAAAAAATAACAGGCCATATTTTAGATGAAGCCCATTTTTTGCTTCTGTTTGAATAAACAAGGGACCTGAAAGCTCCGAGCAGATTCATTATTGCACCGGTATATGCACCGAGAAGCAGGTAGTGTACGGTAAATAACAGCCCTGATACCATCTGGAAGGTCAATATGTTCTTGTGGGACTTTTGTTGGTACGAAGCAACTATTATCGCCATTGCTGCAAATCCCACAATCTGTCCGATTGTTTCTTTCATATAAATCACCCAGATGAGTATACAACAACTTTAAAATAAATTCAAGAGAAATCTGTTGATTTTAGCTTCAGTTTGTTGTAAAATCTAAATATAAGTTTTACAGAGGTGATGAAATGAAAATCTTTTTCACTGTTTTAATTGTTCTGTTTGTTTTATCTATTGTTGTTTGTGTCGGTGCAGGTATCGGGATGTTTTGTTATGCGATTAAACGTCCGAAAAAGGGTCCCGATCCGATGACGATGGACGATTACAGCGAACATATGAATCCTTTCATGGAGTTTCTGACAAGCGAGAAAAAATGGCTTTTTGACAGAGGCTATGAAAATGTTGAAATAACATCACACGATGGCTTAAAGCTTAAGGGTATTCTTGTGTATGCTCCCGAAGAATCTAAAAAGACTGTAATTGCAGTTCACGGATATAAGAACTGCGGTATTAATGAATATAGTTCATATATCCGTATGTATCACGAGATGGGGTTTAATGTTCTTGTACCCGATGACAGAGCTCATGGAGCAAGCGAGGGCAAATTTATTGGTTTTGCTTGGCTTGACAGACGCGATTGTATCGGTTGGATCAATTTTGCTCTTGAAAAGCTCGGAGAAGACTCCTCAATTTTGCTTCACGGCATTTCAATGGGTTCGGCAACAGTTATGAATGCATCAGGTGAGAGAGATTTACCCAAGCAGGTTAAGGCTGTTGTGTCAGATTGCGGATATAGCTGTGCGTGGGATCAGTTTGCTCATGTTTTGAAAAGGAATTTTCATCTGCATGAGTTTCCGGTTCTGTATATTGCGAACATAATTAATAAAATTCTTTGTGGTTATGATTTCAGAGAAAGCAGCAGTGTGAATCAGGTTAAAAATGCGAAGGTTCCGTTCCTTTTCATACATGGCGGTGAAGACGATTTCGTTCCGACAAAAATGGTCCGCGAGGTATATAACGCCTGTGGCTCCGTGCAAAAAGAGGTGCATGTTTTCCCCGGTGCTGCTCATGCAGAGAGTTACTATGTCTGCCATGAGGATTACGTGAAGGTTCTGAAAGCATTTATAGAAAAAATAGAATTTTAAATGAAAAATCTCCACTTACATTTATCTGTAAGTGGAGAAATTTTTTTAGAATTTAAGAAGATTAATGAACAAACCACCCTGAACAGTTCTGTTCTGGAAACCGACTTGTTTTGCATCGTGCGTGTAATACCAATCAGTGAAAGGTACTCTGTCAGAAGTTTCTTCAAGCATTTTCAGCATTGCAGAAATAATCATGTTTCTGTATTCTTCGTCATCTGTGAGAACGGTGGACCACATCTGCCAGTCGCTCTTTGTATAAAGGCTTCTGCAATCAAGCGGTAAACCATATTTGTTGACTTTGTTTTTATAATAATTTACTTCAGTCTCAAAAATATCATCATCAAAAATATTAAGACCAAAAAGCTTATCCCATACAAGGTTATATTTTATGCTCCATGTATCTGCCTTGTCAAATGCAAGTTTATAGTGATCTTCATCAAAAGCATCAATTTTCCATTTAGCGGCATATTCTCTTGCGATTTCAGTGTATTTATCTTCCTTGCCCATCATTTTCAGAATCATGCCCCAAGCGGCGATACCCATAATTGCTTTGACAGAAAGGTTGCAGTTGTGAGCAAGATGTCCTGCAAAGTCGTCTGTGCAGAGCTGGTTTTCAGGATTGTATCCGTATTTTACAAGGTATTCCGCCCATTGATTGAGAATGTCAAAGTGTTTTTCAGCGTAATCTGTGTTGCATTTTTTCTTGCTGAGTGCTGCAACGCAAAGAAGCATATTTCCGCACTCTTCAACTGGCATCTGACTCTGAAGTCTCAGGTGACCGCCGTCAATTCCCTGATTACCGTATACCTGACCGTTTACAAGCGGATACTGACCTGCATCATGAGGAGCAAACTCATAAGGCCACTTATCAGAATATGCAAACTTGAAAATAGGATTGAGCATATATTCAACAAGGTCGGGATTGCAGATAAGGAAAAGTGGTATTGACGGGTACGTAACGTCAACTGTTGCTGCACAACCGTTTGAATAACATTCTTTTGATACAAAAAGTCCTGTTTCTCCGTCCCATGCGAGCTTGTGCGCTGCAACGCTCTGACGGTATGCAATAGAAATGACCTTTGCATATTCCGTGCTGATTTTTTCAGCATCTGAAATCATTTTACTGTCAAATTCATCGACTTTAGCCATGATTTCATCATAGTCTTTGATTGCAAGCTCAAGAACATCGTCGAAGTCCTCTCTGTCTTTTGTCCAGTATCCTCTTACACCTCTGCCGAAATATTCAAGTGACAGAATATCATCGTAACCAAAGCAGAAGAACCCTGAAGCGGAATCAATACCTGTGTATTCGTCGCGTGCAAATACAGCAGGGTAGTTATCCATTACACGCATTTCCCTGTAGTCCTCTGTTTCGGAACATTTGCAGTTGTCATCTGTAAATCCTGTTTTGCCGTTGGGAGCTGAGATGCAGACCTTGCCCCAGTTGATTCTTTTGTCGTCTCCGCTCTTTTTTAGCATGTTTTCTCTGCCACTTGATAAGTACACATATTTTTCAGCTTTTCCGAAAAATACTTTTTCATCAGGTGTATCGGTGCAAAGCATTGCCGATACATCAACATAAACTGAAACGTCATGCATGTTACCGTCAAGAGATTTAACTTTGTAAGACATATATGAAACAGGTCTTGAGAGAAGCTTTAAATCATCAGGCAGAAGGGGCGTTGTGAAAGTGATTTCAAACTCGATTATATCATCACTGAATGTGTAGATAGTTTTAAGCGGCGTTACTGCAAGATTTTTCTGTGCGATTTTTTCGGGAGTTCCGAAAAATTTATGATAATAAGGATTATGTCTTTTTTTGCCCATGAAGATTTTTTCTTTGCCGTCTACAGTGATAATACCCGTAAGGGGATTCTGCATATTAGTCCAGTGTCTCGGATAGTCGTCGTTCAGATTGTCTGACATTGACCAGACATTAAAATATGGGTCGCAGGTAATAAGAGGAACGGCAGGGTAATGTGTAGATGAGTTTTTCATATCGGACATCCTTTCATTCTAAAAAATCCGCAATCAACAAATTGATTGCGGATTAATTTGGTGGACATTAACGGACTCGAACCGCTGACCCTTCGCACGTCAAGCGAATGCTCTACCAGCTGAGCTAAATGTCCAAAGCACATTGCTTAAAGATTATACTATATAAAAAAATAAAAAGCAAGTGTTTTATAAAATATTTATTTTGCTGTTTTCATCTCGTACTTCGGCTCGCATGTAACATTGATTCCGAGACGTCTGTAAAGTTTTTCATCAACATCAGAAATTACAACTGAGAAGTGAGCATCACAACCTTTAAGGCTTTCAAGCTGGTCTATAGCTTTCTGTGCATCGGGATTTGTTACTGCACTCATACAAAGAGCAATAAGGACTTCATCTGAATGAAGTCTGGGATTTCTGTGATGAAGGTTGGTCGTTTTCAAAGTACAGATAGGTTCAATTACTTCAGGGCTGATGATGTTAATATTTTCATCAATTCCCGCCAGTTCTTTAAGAGCATTGAGAAGAAGAGCAGAGGAAGCACCTAAAAGGCTGGAGGTTTTACCTGTAATTACTTTTCCGTTGTGAAGCACCATACCGCCTGCAGGTGCGCCTGTTTTTTCAGCTTTTTTGATTGAGGCTTCGATAGCAGGGCACATATCGGCAGTAATGCCTTCTCTGTTCATAATAAGCTCGATTTTCTTGACTGTTTCAGCACTGCCTTTACCTTTTATGAAATCGCTCTGAGCATTATAATATCTTCTGAGAATTTCCATGTGGCATGCATGGCACACAACATCATTGTCAATAATGCAGAAGCCTGCCATATTAACGCCCATGTCTGTAGGTGATTTGTAAGGAGATTTGCCCTGAATTCTTGTAAACATTTCGTCAAGAACAGGGAATATTTCAACGTCTCTGTTATAGTTGACTGTTGTTTTGCCGTATGCATCAAGGTGGAACGGGTCAATCATGTTAACATCATTAAGGTCAGCAGTAGCGGCTTCATAAGCTAAGTTAACAGGATGCTTGAGAGGCAGATTCCATATGGGGAAAGTTTCGTATTTTGCGTAACCTGATTTGATATTCCGTTTATTATCGTGATAAATCTGTGAAAGACAAGTTGCCATTTTACCGCTACCCGGACCCGGAGCAGTGATAACTACAAGTGAACGCTCGGTTTCAATGTATTCGTTTGCACCGTAACCTTCGTCGCTTACAATTTTGTTTACATCTGAGGGGTATCCGTCGATAGGATAATGCTTGTAGTTTTTAATGCCTAAATGAGTTAAACGGTTAAGATATGCCTTTGCGGCAGGCTGACCCGTGTAGCATGTTACAACGACGCTTCCCACAAACAGTTCAAGGTCTCTGAAAATATTAATGAGTCTTAAAACATCTTCATCATAAGTGATACCGAGGTCACCGCGTGTTTTCTTCTTTTCAATGTCATTTGCATTTATAACAACAACAATTTCAACTTCATCCTTAAGAGTCTGGAGCATTCTTATCTTGCTGTCAGGCTCGAAACCGGGGAGAACACGGCTGGCGTGGTAATCATCAAAAAGCTTACCGCCGAACTCAAGATAGAGTTTTCCGCCGAAGTCATTGATTCTCTTTCTGATGTTTTCAGATTGGAATGAGAGATATTTTTCATTATCAAAACCAATTTTTTTCATCTTCACATCTTCTTTCACAAATTAGTTGTGCCATGCTAACTAAATTATTATACTATATATCTTGCTTATTTTCAAGGGTAATTTAATTTTACATAATATTTTAAAATATTTCCTCATCTTACTGTTGATAAGTTTGCTTTTTTATGTTAAAATTAAATAAATATGAGCTAAGGAGCTGAAAAAATGTATAAGTTTAACTCTTTTATCAAGTACAGGGTAAACGGTAAGGTTTACACAAGCTATGAAACAGACAGTTCACATTGTAAAATTGAGTATTTTGCAGATGACAAAAAAATCACTGCAAAAATAATTCCTGCAGAAAAAATTGAGCTTATTGAATTCAAGCTTGATACAAGAATTCCTTATAAAAAAGGTGATGTTTTTTTCTCAAACGGTTACCAATCATGGTCAACATCATGGGAAGTCCAGAAGGAGTCTGTTCTTAAAACAACAAGTCCTATCACAAATATCTGCAACTGGTCCAAAAATGCCGCACAGGTAAGCGGTGACTACATGTTCTCAGGCTATAAAAAGCAAAAAGGCTATTTCCACAGTAACGGCTATACATACATCAGAAACGGAAAGGATCTTGAATTTTTCGGTTCACTCTCTGAAAGAAACGGTTACACACTTTTCAGATATGACATGAACACATCTGATTTTTCTGTTATCAAGGATGTTGAAGGTCTTGTGATTGACAGTGAATATCAGCTTCTTGACGTTGTTTGCTTCAAGGGCGAGTATGATGAAGTATTTGATAAATACTTTGAGGCAATGAAAGTTCCGACACCTAGAATCAAACACCTTGCAGGTTATACTTCATGGTATAATTATTTCCAGAAAATTGATGAAAACATAATCATTCGTGACCTTGAAGGTCTTGACAGAGCAAAAGACAGCGTTTCAATTTATCAGGTTGACGACGGTTATGAGCCAAAGGTTGGTGACTGGATTCTCCCTAATAAAAAATTCCCCAAGGGCATGAAGTATATCGCCGACAGCATCCATGACAAGGGTTATCTTGCGGGCATCTGGCTTGCTCCTTTCAGTTGTGAAACTGATTCAGTTGTAGCAAAAAAGCATCCTGAATGGTTTATTAAAGTTCCCGGAACTGACAAGCGTCATCTTGGCACCTTTGCCTGGGGCGGCTCATATACACTTGATATCTACAATGAAGATGCAAGAAACTACATTAAAAACTGCTTCGATGTTGTACTCAATGAATGGGGCTATGACATGGTGAAGCTCGACTTCCTCTACAGTCAGTGTGTATTCCCGAGAAACGGCAAAACAAGGGGACAGATTATGTGCGAGGCAATGGATTTCCTTCGCGAATGTGTAGGCGATAAGCTTTTCCTCGGTTGCGGGGTACCGCTTCTTCCTTCATTCGGTGTTGTCGATGCTTGCAGAATCAGTTGTGACGTCAGTCTTTCATACAGACCTAAAATTGAAAATGTTCTCAATCTCAACAACGAGCTTCCCTCAGCTCAGAACGCAATCAATAATACGATTTTCAGAAGACATCTTGACGGCAGAGTATTCTGTAATGACCCCGATGTATTCTTCCTTCGCAGTAACAACCTTAAGTTCAATTTTGAACAGAAGCTTCTCCTTGCATTTATTAATAATCTTATGGGTAACGTTCTCTTTGTTTCAGATAATGCAGGGGATTATTCGGAAAAGGAAATTGAACTTCTTAAAATGTTCTTTAAAGAGAACAATGCAAAAATTATTTCTGCAGAGAGAGTTAATCTCGGTGATGATATTGAAGTTGTTTTTGATAACGGAAACGGTGCAAAAACACTTAAATTCAATCTGCTTACAGGTGTAAGTAATATCAGAGAAATTTTAGGAGTATAAAACTATGAAAAAATCAGTATTAAAAAAAGTTATAGCTGCTCTTCTTGCAGCGGTTCTTGTTTTCTCGCTTGCAGGATGTTCAGGATCAGTCAGCGATGAGCACTCCTTTGTAAAGGTAACAATGGAAACAGGGGACAGCTTCATAATTGAGCTTATGCCCGAGTATGCACCTGAAACCGTTGAAAACTTTCTTCAGCTTGTAGAATCCGGTTTCTATGACGGACTTACATTCCACAGAATTTATCCCGGCTTTATGGCACAGGGCGGTGACCCTTCAGGTGACGGTACAGGCGGAAGCGATAAAGAAATCAAGGGTGAATTTTCATCAAACGGCTACGATAAAAACACCTTGTCCCATGAAAGAGGCGTAATTTCAATGGCAAGGTCAAATGATCCCGACTCAGCAAGCAGTCAGTTCTTTATCTGCTACTCGGACGATTATAAATCAACCCTCGATGGAAACTATGCAGCTTTCGGCAAGGTCATTGAAGGCATGGAAACTGTTGATGCACTCGCTGAGTGTGAAAGAGTATATTCGACAAGCGATCAGGCTTTCTCTACTCCTGTAGATCCGCCTGTAATGGAAAAAGTTGAAATTATCGACTACACGGTTTCTGAATAATTAAAAATTGTTGACTTTTGAGTAAGTTTGTGATAAAATTATTTTGTCTGATAATGACTAATTTTAAATAATTTTATTTGAGGTGTAGATCATGAAAAAAGTTTTATCTGTTTTACTCGCATTGGCACTTGTATTTGCGTGTGCATTGACATCCTTTGCGGCAAATAGTCCCACACCTGATAAATACTATACAGTTGATGCCGAAGCTGCTGTTATCGGCACAGGTGTTGCTGTAGCTGCTCCTACAGTCGGCAAAGCAGGTCAGATCGTTGTCCTCACTGCAACTGCTGCAGAGGGTTATGTATTTGACCACTGGGAACTTGACGGTATGTTTGAAATCGTTGAAGGTACAATTTATGACCCCGAAATCAAGGTCGAGATCGTTCCTGATGCTGATAATAAAACACATGGAGATCTTGAAGACCGCGCTGATATTGTGGGTGATGCACACTTTAAGCCTATTGACGGCGAAGAAACAACGGGTGAACAGGTAACTGCAAAACCTGATGACGGTTCCGTTGCTCCTCAGACAGGCGTTATGGACACTCAGGCAATCGCAATTATTGCTTTTGCCGTTATAGGTCTTATGGCTGTTGCAGTAGTTTATAAAAAGCGTACAGAGAAAACAAAATAAAATGAATAATTAATTTCTGAAGGTCTTGTTTTCAATTTGAATCCAAGACCTTTAGTTAATATGAGGGTATATATGAGCTCAAGAGAAAACGAAAGAAAAAAAGCGAATAAAATTGCAATAATTATTCTCATTGTCTTTCTTCTCCTTTGTCTGCTGGGCGGTCTTGGATATCTGGGTTTCCAGTGGTATGGCGGTTATGCTGCTGAACAATCATACGGAAATCTTATGGAGTTTGTTGACGGAGCCGTTAATGCGGGTGAAAAGGACGCGGAGGAAAATCTTGTTGACAATCCCATTGATTTTGCTTCACTCAAGGAAAAAAACGATGAAGTTTATGCGTGGATTGAAATTCCTAACACAAAAATCAACTATCCTATTGTTCAGAGCAGAGTAGATGATAACTATTATCTCAACAGGTCTATTGATAAAAAATATCTCTTTGCAGGTATGATTTATTCTCAGTCCTGTAACAGTCTTGATTTCTTTGATCCTGTAACGGTTCTTTACGGTCACAATATGAATAACGGCACAATGTTCCAGAATCTGCACAAATTTCAGGATGCAACCTTCTTTGAAGAAAACGAGTATTTTTATGTGTATACGGAAAATCACATTTTCACATACAGGGTCATCTCTGCTTTCAAATATGACAATCGTCATATAATGAATTCCTTTGATTTTAATGACCTTGCTCAACTTGAAGAGTTTCAGAGTACGGTTCTTAATCCCAACAGCTTAATAAAAAATGTGAGAAGCGGTATTGAACTTAATCAATATTCAAAAGTTCTTGTTTTAAGCACATGTATCAACGATAAAAGAGCAAGATATCTTGTTTGTGGGGTGATGGTTGACGATGAAAAAACGAAATGATAATTTTGATTTATCAAGCGAGGAAGTTGTAGACGAATTTATGAAGTCCTACAGTTCTCATTCTCATCACAGACACCATCACCACTCGCACGAAAGTCCATCTGCAGAGCATGAAAATGAAAAATCATCTTCAGAGCGTAAGCAGAAAAGAAAACTTCCCATTGTCTTGAGAATACTTATTATTATTGTTGCCGTTTTGTTCTTCTTTGCAATTCTCGGTGCAGGTGCAGTTCTTATTATGCATCAAAGAGGTATGTCAGATATAAACAAGAAAAAAGATGATGCCACAATCGGAACGATTGAAAACGTCGTATCTTATGATGACAGTGGCAAAACAGTCGAATATAAGGGTCAGAAATATGTTTACAATGACAACATCGTGACCGCAGCGTTCCTCGGAATTGATGATAAGAGCGGTACTGTTAAAATTACTGATGAATACGGTACTGCCGGTCAGGCTGACACAATCATGATCCTCGCATATGACACGAAAACAGGTGAAGTTTCAATTCTTACTGTTCCACGTGATTCAATGGTAGATGTTGATGTTTATTCTGCAAGCGGTAAGTTTGCAAGGACTGAAAAGATGCAGATATGTCTTTCCTTTGCCTATGGTGACGGCGGTGAACAAAGCTGTGAAAATGTCATAAAATCAATTGAGCGCCTTCTTATGGGTATTCCCATTGATTCGTATTTTTCACTGAGAGTCAGAGGTGTTGATGCTCTCAATGCTGCGGTAGGCGGTATTGAGCTTACATCAATCGAAACAATAGGACAGTTTACTGAGGGCGAAAAAGTAAAGCTTACGGGAACGGCAGCTCGTTTTTACTGCACATCCCGCGATATATCAAAGATTGATTCTGATTCCCTCAGACGTCAGAGACAGATTCAGTATGTAAAAGCGTATGCAGCAAAGGTTATGTCCCTTGCTAAAGATGATATCAGTATCATTACAAAGCTTTATAACACCGCGAAGCAATATGCTGTTACTGATATTTCTCTTTCAAGTGCAGTTTATCTCGGCAGTGAGCTTGTGACAAATTCTGCGAAGATAAACAAAGTCACTTCCATACAGGGCGAATATGTGTCCGGTGACACATTCCCTCAATTTATTGTCAATGAGGAATCGACTTATGAAACGATTCTTGAGATTTTTTATAATGAAGCATAAATAAGGAGGTAAATTTCAATGAAAAAACTTACTAAAATTCTGGCGGTTGCTTTGTCATTTGTTTTCTTTTTTTCAATGTTTACAGTTTGTGCAAATGCCGCTGAAAAAGACAACACCTGTACAATAAAACTCACTTCTTCAAACGAGAATCCTAAACCCGGTGATTCTTTTACAGTAACTGTCAGTGCTAAAACCGACTATCCGATTATCAATGTGAATACGATCATAGTATATGACACAAATTATTATACTCTTGATACGTCAAACGGTGCTGCAGTTAGAAAGGTTACAGAAATGCCTGTCAGCATGAATCAGTCCGTAAATTCTCCTCTCGGCATGTACCATCAGAGCTATTCAAGTGCGATGACAAAGCAGTATAAGCTTGTATTCGGTGCGATTACATGGCTTCCTTCGCTTGCATCAGACGGCACGGCTACTCCTACAACGACACTTAAGGATTTTGAAAAGCTCTATACAATAAAATTCAAAATGAAATCAGATGCTCCGACTGACGGAAACGGTTTCCTCGGAATTGACCCTGTTTACATTAAAACCGAAACATCAAGCATGAGAAGCGGTGTTTATGCTGCACACGGCGGTGCAACACTCGGAGATGCTGTTATTGCTACAAGCGGTCAGACTTATGATTTGTCACAGGCTGTTCTGTTTGGCGAAAGCGTTGAAAAATTGCCTGCTGACAAAACATTGAAGATGAATTATAAGGATGTTCTTGATGCATCAGAAATTATTTCTTCTGCAGATGATTATGAGATTCTTTCGTCCGATACAAGTATTGTCGATATAACAAGCGGTACACTTACTGCAAAAAAGACAGGTACAGTTTATATTGCTGCAACATCAGATGACGGAAAAACAAGAACAAACTATGAGGTAACAGTCAGCTACACATGGCTGCAGTGGATTATTGTGATACTTCTTTTCGGATGGCTTTGGTATTAATTTCCGGTGTCCTTTGAGACCTTTTTTGAATATAATGGTTTCGGGGACAAGTCACAGCCTGAAATTTCTCCCCGAATTTTAAGGCTGATGATTATTTCCTTAAAATATTGGCAATGATATTGTTGTCAAAAATATTTTACGGAGAGTGATTTTATGATAAAACGGGGAGATATATATTACGCAGATCTCAGCCCTGTAGTAGGCTCAGAGCAAGGCGGAATAAGACCTGTTTTGATTGTTCAGAATGACGTCGGCAATAAATACAGCCCGACGGTAATCGCCGCGGCAATTACAAGCCAGAAATATAAAAACAGCCTTCCTACACACATTAAGGTCAATGCAGACGGTTGCGGTCTTGCAAAGGATTCAATTGTACTGCTTGAACAGGTAAGAACTCTGGATAAGAGAAGGCTCAAGGAGCGTATGGGCAACCTTGACGACGTTGATATGGACAGAATTGATAAAGCTTTAAGCGTAAGCTTTGGACTCGGCGGGGCTACATAATAGTTAGCTCCGCTTTTTTGCAGGAGGTACATAATGAAAAGTAAAATTTTATCAAACGCTCTCAGAATGCTTTCAGTGCCTTTTCTCGGTGCTGTTGGCGGACCTTTTCTCTACACAGAAAGAAAGTCAGAGAAAGCATTAAAGTTCAATAAAGACGGTAAATTCAGAATTTTACACATGTCTGATATTCACCTTGTCCATGAACTTATGGAAGAGGAGCAGCCAATCGAAATTACAAAACAGCAGGTTGCCGATACACTCAATCTGATTGAGGAATGTATTAAACGCACAAATCCTGACCTTGTAGTTTTCACAGGCGACAATGTGAGCAGTAACTATGAGCTTATTACATACGATTATGCTGCAAAAACAATCAGAAGATTGTATCAGACAGTCGGGAAATTCAATTTGCCTCTTGCAATAACGTTCGGAAATCACGACGGCGAAAGGAACACTCACAAAGAATTTCAGATGAGAATTTTCATGGAATATGAAAATTTTGTAGGACTATACAATGAAGAAAATGTCTACGGCTGCGGAAACTACAGCCTTCCTGTTCTTTCATCAGACGGAAAAAAGACTGCATTCAATTTGTGGATGTTTGATTCAAACGATTACCTTGACGGCGTTAAAGGTACAGGTTATGACTGTGTGCATAAAGATCAGCTTGATTGGTACAGAAGAAAATCTGACAAATTAAAAGCGGAAAATGGCGGTAAGCCTGTTTATTCCTTTGCTTTTCAGCACATCTGTGTACCTGAGGTTCATTCTTGCTTCAAGGAAGTTTCTGCAGATACAGAGGGCGCAGTACAGTGTGATGACGGTAAATATTATGTTCTGCCTGAAAATGCAAAAGGTGAACTCAATGAAAGTCCAAGTCCGCCGATGAAGCGTTATGACGGTGAATTTGATGCTTTTCGTGAGCAGGGTGATGTTATTGCTCTTTTTTGCGGTCATGACCATGTTAACGATTTTATTGTAGAAAAGGACGGCATCAAGCTTTGTCAGACTATCTGCGGAGGCTTCATGACTTACGGCTGGCGCAGAGGCGGAAGACTTATTGAGGTTGACGAGAAAAGTCCTGAAGATTTCTGCACGGAAACGATTTGTATTGAAGAAAGAGAAGAAGTTGATGTCTGATGAGTGAAATTTTTTCAAGACAGAATATTGTCTTTGGCTCAGCGAGCCTTGAAAAACTGAAAAATTCCAGAGTTGCTGTTTTCGGCGTAGGCGGTGTGGGCGGTTATGTCTGCGAAGCACTTGCACGAAGCGGTGTCGGAACGCTTGATATTGTTGATAATGATACGGTTTCGCCGTCAAATATAAACCGTCAGATTATTGCACTTCATAGCACAATCGGTAAAAATAAAGTTGATGTATGTAAAGAAAGACTTCTGGACATTAACCCCGAAATCGTCGTTAACACTCATAATTGCTTTTTTCTTAAAGAAAACGAAAGTGAATTCGAGTTTGAAAAGTTTGATTATATAGTCGACGCGATTGATACTGTCAGCGGCAAGCTTGCCCTTGCAGTTATTGCCGACAGGCTGAATATTCCTGTTGTTTCTTCAATGGGTGCAGGAAATAAGACTGATCCTACGCAGTTTAAAGTATCGGATATTTATAAAACCTCCGTTTGTCCTCTTGCTAAGGCAATGCGTAAACTTTGCAGAGATAACGGCGTGAAAAAGCTTAAGGTTGTCTATTCGGAAGAAGTGCCTACAATTAAAGAAGAATTAATTGATGAGAGTTGCAATAAACGTTCTGTTCCGGGCAGTGTTTCCTTTGTGCCGTCAGTTGTAGGATTTATTATGGCAGGGGAAGTTGTGAAAGATTTAATCGGATTTGGAGAATGAGATGAAACGAGAACTTGAAGCATGGCAGCTTGCTGAGCGAAGTATTTCAAAAACGTACAGAAAAACAATATGGAATCCCTTTGTTGAAGCCGTGAAAAAATATCAGATGATTCAGGCGGGAGACAAAATTGCCGTCTGTATTTCAGGCGGTAAGGATTCAATGATTCTTGCGGTACTTATGCGGATGCTTCAGCGCTACAGTGAAGTGCCTTTTGAACTTGAGTACATAGTTATGGACCCCGGTTATAATGCCGAAAACAGACAGAAAATTGAAGAAAACGCAAAAATCCTTAATATTCCCGTAAATTTTTTCAACTCGGATATTTTCAATGTTGTTGTAAAAATTGAGCAGAATCCCTGTTACCTTTGTGCAAGAATGAGAAGAGGTTATCTTTATTCGAGAGCGAAAGAGCTTGGATGTAATAAAATTGCTCTCGGTCATCACATGAGTGATGTTATTGAAACTACCGTTATGGGTATGTTTTACGGCTCACAGATTCAGGCGATGCTTCCTCGTCTTAAAAGCACAAATTACGAGGGAATGGAGCTTATCCGTCCCATGTACTGCATAAAAGAAGATTCGATAATTGCATGGTCGAAATATAATAATCTTGATTTCATCAGATGCGCCTGCAGATTTACTGAGAATTACAAATCAAATGATAATAAAGAAGGTCTTTCAAAACGTCAGGAAATCAAAGACCTTATCAAGCAGATGAAAAAAGTAAATCCTAACATTGAAATCAACATTTTTCGCTCAATACACAATGCAAATGTTGACACAATGGTGGAATATAAACTGAATGACGAGTTTCATTCATTCCTTGAAAGATTTGAATGAATATAAAAACAGCCAACCTTTTTACGGGTTGGCTGTAAGTTCTTTATGTGCTTGAAATTAAAGTGATTCTGCGATTTCCTTTGTATCGCGAGCGATTGCAAGCTCTTCGTTTGTGGGAAGAACATATACCTTAACTTTAGAATCAGCAGTACTGATTTCTCCTTCTTTACCTCTGATGAGTGAATTGTTGATATCCTTATCAAACTTAACACCAAGATATGTGAGGTTTTCGCAAACATCCTCACGAAGGTCAGTTGTGTTTTCACCGATACCGCCTGTGAATACGATAGCGTCTACGCCGTCCATAGCTGCGATGTAGCTGCCGATAACTTTACGAACCTGATATTTGAGGATTTTTCTTGCAAGAGCAGCTCTTTCATTGCCCTCGTCAATTGCTTTGAGAAGATCGCGGTCGTCACTTGAAACGCCCGAAACACCAAGGTAACCTGATTTTTTATTAAGAATATCGCTTGTTGTTTTAGCATCCCAGCCTTCTTTTTCCATAAGGAAGAGAATTGCTGAGGGGTCTACTGCGCCACAACGTGTGCCCATTTCAAAACCGTCAAGAGGAGTAAGACCCATACTTGTGTCGATAACCTTGCCGCCTTTAACTGCAGTGATTGAAGAGCCGTTGCCAAGGTGACATGTAACGATTTTAAGGTCTTTGATATCCTTGCCCATAACTTCTGCACAACGAGCACTTACAAAGCGGTGCGATGTGCCGTGGAAGCCGTAACGGCGAATCTGATATTTTTCTGTATATTCGTAAGGAATGGGGAAAGTATATGCTTCTTCAGGCATTGTGCTGTGGAAAGCATTGTCGAAAACTGCGATTTCGGGAACGTCAGGTCCGAAAACTTCAAAGCAAGCTCTGATACCTTGAATATGTGCGGGGTTATGAAGGGGAGCAAGGTCGCAAAGACTTTCAATACCTTCGATAACTTTTTCATCAATAAGAACACTCTTCTGGAAAAGAGCACCACCCTGAACTACGCGGTGACCAACTGCTGCGATTTCTGAAAGGTCATCGATAACTTTGCAATCACCTTCAGTGAGAACTTTTTTAACTTCAACAAAAGCTTCTGTATGGTTCTTGAGGGGAACTTCATAGAAGAACTTTCTGCCGTCTGCTGTTTTACCGTCGATCTGACCTGCAAAACCAACCTTTTCACAAATACCTTTAGCGATCATCTGCTCTGTTTCCATATCAATAAGCTGATATTTGAGAGATGAACTGCCTGCATTGATAACAAGAACTTTCATTTTCTTACCTCCAAAATTAACTTTTACTTGAAAAATGCAAATTACTGTAATATTATATACTATATAATATAATTTTTCAAGTTATTTTTACGAAAGGATAGCCGTAAAATGAAAATAACTGCAATTATTTCTGAATTTAACCCGTTTCACAAGGGGCACAAGCATCTGATTGATAAGGCAAGGGAGAACGGCGCAACGCATGTTGTTGCCGTCATGAGCGGAAATTTTGTCCAGAGAGGGGAAAGTGCTGTCTTTTCAAAGTGGGACAGGGCTGAAACTGCCCTTGAAAACGGTGTTGACCTTGTTGTTGAAAATCCGCTCGTTTTTGCCACTGCCTCTGCGCAAAGATTTGCCTTCGGCGGTGTGAATGTAATAAATGGTCTTGGTTGCGTAGATGAAATTGCATTCGGTAGCGAAAGCGGAGATATAGAAATACTTGAAAATACGGCAGAGTTAATTGTAAAAGATGACTTTACGGAAGAAATACAGAAATATCTAAGCATGGGTTTGTCTTTCCCGAAATCAAGGGAAAAGGCGATATGCGAAAAATACGGCGAAAAGTACGGTGAAATTTTATCTCAGCCCAACAATATTCTCGCATGTGAATACATTTCGGAATGCAGAAAAGCAAAGATGAATATTGACTTTTTCACTACACCGAGAATCGGTGCGGGACACGATGCTGAGAGTGTTAAAGACGGTTTTGGTTCTGCATCATATCTGCGTGGCTTACTGAAAAATAGCGAAGCTTCAACTGATGAAATCTTTGAAAGTGCAAGAAAACATTGTAAAGAATTTGACTTTACAAAGCTTGAGACCTCTGTTCTTGTAAAGCTGAGAAACTTTACAGAAAAAGATTTCGCGAAATTACCGGATGTATCTGAAGGAATGGAAAACAGGCTGTATTCTGCGGCACAAAGTGCAAGAAGCCTTGAAGAATTTTATGAGCTTGCAAAAACAAAAAGATACACACATTCAAGAATCAGAAGAATATGCCTGTGTGCTTTTCTCGGAATTACTAAGGAAGATGTATCTTTGCCTGTGCCTTATGTAAGAGTTATAGGCTTTAATGATAGGGGCAGGGAAATCCTGAAAATGGCTAAGGATAAGGCGTTACTGCCTGTTGTTATGAAATATTCCGATATTAAAAATCTTGATGAAAAGGCTGAGCGTATTTTTGAGATTGAATCCTTTGCAACGGATGTTTTTTCACTCACATCAGATGAAATTTCTCCCTGTGGTCTTGAAAAAACACAGAATATCATAATAAAATAAGGAGAGCCTTAAAACAGCTCTCCTATGCAATAATCACCGTCTACATCAATGATTTTAACTTTAATAATTTCTGAACATTTATCCTCTGTGCAGTTCACCAGCACGGGGGTATAATTTTTTGTGTAACCCTCATAAAGTCCGTCTTTATTTCTAGTCTCTATAAGAACCTCAACTGTTTTGCCTATCTGACTTTTCAGGAAATTCTGCCTGATTTCTTCAGTCACATCAGTCATTTTTCTTGCGCGTTCTTCTTTTATGTGCTTTTCAAGCTGAGGAAGTTTTTCTGCTTTCGTGCCGATTCTGACGGAATAGGGGAAAACATGTACCTTTTCAAATCCGATTTTTCCGGCAAAGTCAAGACTTTCTTCAAAATCCTCTTTGCTTTCAAGAGAAAATCCTACCATGATATCTGTAGTAATTGTTGCATCTTCAAAGCTTGAACGAAGCTTTTGGCAGAGGTGATAATATTCATCTGCGGTATAATGTCTGTTCATTCTTTTAAGCGTTGCATCACAGCCACTCTGCAGTGAAATATGAAACTGCGGACAGAAATTCGGCAGTTTTGCCAGTTCATCAATCACTTCGTCAGTGATGTGGTCAGGTTCGAGCGAGCCGAGTCTTACTCTTTCGATGCCCTTAGTGTTACATGCAAGCTTTACGGCATCTGTAAATTTTTCACCGATATCCTTTCCGTATGAAGAAAGGTTGATACCGACAAGTACAACTTCCTTGTATCCTTTTTCGGCAATTGAATCAAGCTCCTTCTGAATGTCAGCAAGGGGTTTTGAACGTGAACGTCCGCGGGAAGTCGGGATGATACAATATGTGCAATAACGGTTGCAACCGTCCTGTATTTTGAGAAAAGCTCTTGTTCTGTTCTGAAAATCAGAAATCAGATTTCCTCTGAACGGGTCATGATTTTCGTGAAGTTCAATGTTAACGAGACGTTCTTTTTTTTCAAAAAAATCTTTCAGAGCTGCAACTAAAGTGTCATTGTTTTTGTTGCCAATAACTATGTCAGCCTGATAAAGCTCTTTGGCTTTTTCGGGATAAGCCTGAGGCATACAGCCTGTAAGAACGACGCATGAATCAGGATTGTTTTTCTTGAATCTGCGTACAGCCTGTCTTGTTTTCTGGTCGCCCGAAGCAGTAACAGTGCAGGAGTTGACAATAAACACGTCTGCTTTTTCATTGTGATTCACAATTGTAAATCCGTTTTTAATTAACTGTTCAGCCATGGCTTCAGATTCGTATTGATTAACTTTGCAACCGAGTGTATAAAAAGCAGCAGTCATGTTTATCCTCCGTTTAAAATTGAAATTTTTAGAGCGTTTTACTATAATATTCCACTCCGGAATAGCTACCATCAAAATTTTTTCTTCTATTTGGTATATAGCCATCTTTTTTGAAACCAGCTTTAATCATTACTCTTGAAGATTGTTTGTTTAATTCATTGCAAGAACATTCTACTAAATGATAATTTCTTTTTGTTAAGAGATAATCAGACACTGCCTTTAATGCCTCTGTTGCATATCCCAAACCTTGATAATCAAATAAAATTACATACCCGACATTACAATAATTATTTTTTCTATCTATTCCATTAACTGAAATGTTACCAATTGGTTCATGTGTGTTTTTTAATGCAATTACCCAACGTTCATAATTACTGGTATCTGCTTCTGCTATCCATTTTTTAATAACTTCCAATTCTTCCTCTTTACTTAATTTTGGCGGAGAAATAAACTTATGTAACCTCACATCTTGCAAAAATTGATATTGCATATCAATATCTGATTCTTTATATCTGCGTATAATCAGTCTATCCGTTTGAATAGTCGGACAAAGCATAGATAAACCTCCACAAGTAAAATGTACTTAATTATATCACACTTAAAATAAAATTACAATGAATAATAGAAATGAAAATCCGCCCGCTTGCGTGAACGGATTTTTTGGGAGTACGTTTCATTTTAGAACCACATTCGGCAAATTGAAAATTGTTACATTATTCAAGCCATTGAATAAAAGCGGTTTTATCTGAACAGTTATAGCCTGCATTACCATAGAAATTCAAAGTTTTTTCTTCTTTTGATCCTGTAAGCAACATCATTCTATAACAATTATCTTTTATTGCTGTTTCTTTTGCATAATTCAAACATTCTGTAGCATACCCTCTGCCACGATAAACTTTGTGTGTAACAACATTTTCTATAAACGCATACGGTCTAATGTTGCCCGCAAGGGCAAACATCATTCCAAAAAGAAAAAGTCACACGGAAGTGTGACTTTTTCTTTTTGGAGCTGCTAACCGGATTCGAACCGGTGACCTCATCCTTACCAAGGATGTGCTCTGCCTGCTGAGCCATAGCAGCACATACTCAACGCACAATATGATATCATAACTTTACTCAAATTGCAAGGAATTTTTTCAAAAATATTTTAGTAAATTTAGAAAAAAGTGTTGGAACTTCCGGAAAAATAGTTTATAATATACTGGATAATGTTTTAGGATGTGAAAATATGATGCAAAAATATACTGTGTCCCTTGAAAAAATCATCAAGGATCACAAGTTTGAAGTGGCTTTCATGCCAAAGGCTGCTTCCGACATTTATGTTTCAACGTCTGATGTTAACAGACCGGGGCTTATTCTCTGCGGTTTTGAGGAATATTTTGACCCTGAGCGTATACAGTTTATCGGTCTGACGGAAATTGAGTATCTGAGAAGTCTCCCCGGAGACGAGGGTGACAGAAAGTTTGAAAACTTTTTTTCAAAAAAACCTGTCTGTGTTATCATAACAAGAGGCCTTGATTTCCCCGAAAGATGTCTGGAGTTTGCAAAAAAATACGAGGTACCCGTTCTTCTTACACTTGACCAGACTTCCCGTTGCATGTCAACAATTATTGCTTATCTCAACGTTGAACTGGCACCGAGAGTTACGCGTCACGGAGTGTTGCTCGAGGTAAGCGGTGAGGGTGTGCTTATCCTCGGTGACAGCGGTGTAGGTAAAAGCGAAACGGCTCTGGAACTTATTAAACGCGGTCACAGGCTTATTGCTGATGATGCGGTTGAAATCAGAAGAGTTTCAGAAAAAACTCTTGTCGGTTCAGCTCCTGATAACATAAGACATTATATCGAGCTTCGCGGTGTCGGTATTATCAATGCACGGAGAATATTCGGTATGGGTGCTGTTAAAATGACGGAAAAAATTGATATGGTAGTTCAGCTTGAACTCTGGGACAGCACAAAAATCTATGACCGCTTGGGTCTTGATGATGAAAAAATGAACATACTCGGTGTTGAGGTACCTGTTACAACAGTACCTGTAAAACCCGGCAGAAACCTGTCAATAATAATTGAAGCGGCAGCAATGAATAACCGTCAGAAAAAGATGGGCTATAATGCTGCAAGAGAGCTTCTTCACAGTCTCGGAATGTCAGATATAATTCCTGATGAAAACGAGCTTGAAACATGGAAATCATGAATATTGTAAACCAAATTACGGAGGTAATTAAAATGTATAAAATTGGTGTTGATCTTGGCGGAACAAATATTGCAGTAGGTGTTATTGACGAAAGCTTTAAAATCGTCGGCAGAGGTACAGTAAAAACCAATGCTCCCAGACCTGCGGCAGAAATTTTTGATGACATCGCAAAAGCGGTTGATCTGGCACTTAAAGATGCGGGAATTACTCTTGATGAGGCAAAGAGCATCGGTGTCGGTATTCCCGGCTCTATCAATAAAACAACAGGTAACATTGAATTTTCGAACAACCTTGATTTCCATATGGTACCTGCAAGGGATATGTTAAGCGAAAGACTGGGCGGAAAGCCTGTACATATCGACAACGACGCAAACTGTGCAGCTCTCGGCGAGGCATATGCAGGCGCAGGTAACGGCTGTAAAAACCTTGTTGCTGTAACGCTCGGTACAGGTGTCGGCAGTGGTATTATAATTGACGGTAAGCTTGTAACAGGTATTGGTGATGCTGCAGGCGAATACGGTCACACAGTAATTTTTGCTGACGGTATTCAGTGTAACTGCGGAAGAAAAGGCTGCTGGGAAGCATATGCTTCTGCAACTGCCCTTATCAGACAGACAAAAGAAAAAATGCAGGAAAACAAAGACAGCATTATGTGGGAGCTTACAGGCGGCGATATTAACAAAGCAAGCGGCAGAACTGCATGGGATGCTATGAGAAAAGGCGATATAGCAGGTAAGGAAGTAGTCGATAAGTACATCTGGTATGTTGCAATCGGTGTTTCTAATATCATCAATGCTCTTCAGCCTGATGTTCTTTGTGTTGGCGGCGGTATCAGTAACGAAAAAGATAACCTTATCGTTCCTCTTACCGAAATGGTACAGAAAGAGGTTTATAACAAACAGTTTGAAAGAGGTACAAAAATCTGCGTAGCAGAGCTTAAGAATGACGCAGGTATTATCGGTGCCGCGCTTCTTGAAAGATAAATTTATTAACGGAGGTTTTCATGGAATATTCTGAAACAATGTTTGATTTCGGTGAAGAAATTAAATGCGAAGTAAAAAAGGATGTCCCGATGAAGATGTATACAAGCTTCAAAACCGGAGGAAATGCTGAACTGATGCTGACTCCCAAGGATGAAAAATCACTCTGCGAAGCTTTAAAAAAATGTAAGGAACTCAATATTAAACCGTTTATTCTCGGAAACGGAACAAATCTTCTCGTTTCCGACAGGGGAATTGACAAGGTTGTAATCCATATCGGCAAGGGCTTTGATGAAATTACTCTTGTCGATGAAACAACAATCCGCTGTATGGCAGGCTGCAGCCTGATGAGACTTTGCCGTTTTGCATTGGAAAAAGGTCTTACAGGTCTTGAATTTGCTTACGGAATTCCCGGCACTGTAGGCGGTGCTATGTATATGAACGCAGGAGCTTATGACGGTGAAATGAAAGATATAGCCGTCAGCTGCGACTATGTGACCTTAGACGGTGAAAAAGGGACTCTCGCGGGGGATGAGATGGGACTTTCTTACAGACATAGTAATTTCTGCGACAGTGACAAGGTTATAGTTTCTGCTTTATTTAAGCTTCAGAAAGGAAGCAGAATAGAGATTGAAAATAAGATGAATGACCTTATGTCACGAAGAAAAGACAAACAACCCATAGAATATCCGAGTGCCGGCAGTACTTTTAAAAGACCTGCAGGTCATTTTGCAGGTAAACTTATTGAGGATTGCGGTCTGATGGGGAAATCTGTCGGCGGTGCTCAGGTCAGCGAAAAGCATTGCGGATTTATCATCAATAAAAATAATGCAAGCAGTGCCGACATTCTTGATTTGATAGATTTTGTACGTGATGAAGTTCTGGAAAAAACAGGCATTATGCTTGAAACGGAAGTTAGAATTGTGTAGGTGTTTGAAAGATGGATGTTTTGATTGTAACCGGAATGTCAGGTGCAGGAAAATCAAATGCAGTAAACGCTCTTGAGGATATAGGTTATTTTTGTGCAGATAACATTCCTCCCAACCTTTTGCCCTCTTTTCTTGAAGAGATCAAAAAAAGTGATGAAGCTGAAAAGGTTGCAGTCGTAATTGATATGCGCGCGGGACTTTCCTTCAGTAATCTTATAAGTGTTCTTGACGAAGCAAAGAAATCTGATTACAATTTCAAAACTCTTTTTATTGATGCCGATGACGATGTTCTTGTCAGAAGATATAAGGAAACAAGGAGGCTTCATCCTCTTGTTGTAAAAAATCAGTCTCTTTCAGTTACTGAGGCTATCAGCCTCGAAAGAATGCATCTCCAGCCTACTAAAAATATCGCCGATATTGTGATTGACAGCACAAATCTTTCTGTCACACAGTTGAGAAACAGGATTAAAGACACATTTCTTTCACGTCCTGAAAATTCATTTGTAATGCATTTTATTTCATTCGGATATAAGCACGGAATTCCCCGCGACTGCGACTTTGTTTTTGATTTGAGAGGTCTTGTGAATCCTTTTTATGTTCCTGAACTGAGAGATAAAACAGGCCTTGATAAGGAAGTAAGAGATTTTGTAATGCAGGACGAAAACAGTCAGAAAATGAAGAGAATGCTTGAAGAATTTATTCTTTTCATACTTCCTCTTTCAAAGCTTGAGGGCAAGAGTCAGATCGTTATCGGTTTCGGATGCACGGGCGGTCATCACCGTTCTGTTACTTTTGCCGAGATTTTTAACGATTTTCTTGATTCGCTCGGATACAGAACCACAGTCCATCACAGAGACTGTCAGAAATAATCGGAGGATATTTATGTCATTTTCTCAAAAGGTAAAAAGTGAATTATCTTTAATGACAGATCTGTCAGATTGTTGCATGAAAGCTGAGGCTTACGGTATGCTTCTTTTCGGAAAATACTATTCTCAGACAAGAATCGGCTTTCTTACAGAGAACAAAAATGTTGCAAATGCCTATGTGCATTTCTGCAAAGCCTGTCCCGAGGTAAAACCGAGGCTTACGAAAACGAAGGCGGGCAACTTTTCTCTTTCAATTACCATATCGAGGGACATTGAAAAGATTATGAGATATTTCGGGCAAAGCAAGCAGAACATAACTCTTCGCATAAACAGGTCAAATTTTGAAGATGACTGCTGTTATGCCTCATTTCTCCGCGGTGCCTTTCTGTCCTGCGGAACAATTGCTGACCCCATGAAAAACTATCATCTTGAATTTGTCATACCTTTTTTGAAGCTTACAAATGATTTTGCAACATTGCTGGGTGATATGGGTCTGTCGCCCAAGATAGTAGAGCGCGGTAACTCTTACGTTGTGTATTTTAAAGACAGCGAAAACATAGAAGATTTTCTTACTCTCATCGGTGCTCAGTCAAGCTCTCTTGAGCTTATGGGTGTTAAAATGATGAAGGATGTAAGAAACAAAATAAACAGGCAGATAAACTTTGAAACTGCGAATATTTCAAGAACAGTAAACGCTTCGATGTCACAGGTTTCTGCCATAGAAAAAATAGAAAAGTCAAAGGGGATTGATTGGTTGCCCGAGCAGCTTCGGGAAATCGCCCGTATCAGACTTGATAACCCTGATATGTCCCTTGATGAAATAAGAAAAGAGCTTGGCGGTGAAATTTCCCGTTCAGGCGTTAATCACAGATTAAACAGATTAATAAAAATTGCAGACGAACTTGACCGAGAGGCGTGAAACTGAATGGGATTTACTCATTTACATCTTCACAGTGAATACAGTTTGCTTGACGGTGCGTGTAAAATAAATGAAGTTACAAAACGTGCTGCCGAGCTTGGTCAGTCATCTCTTGCTATAACCGACCATGGTGTAATGTTCGGTGCAATTGATTTTTATAAAAAAGCTAAAGCAGTTGGTATTAAACCCATAATCGGTTGTGAGGTTTATGTCGCTGCAAGAAATCTTGATCTGAAAGAAAAAGGTCTTGATTCAGAAAGGTACCACCTTGTTTTGCTCTGTAAGAACGAAACAGGGTATAAAAACCTTATAAAAATGGTTTCTGAGAGCTGGAAAAGAGGCTTTTATGTGAAACCGCGCATTGATAAGTCTCTCCTTGAAAAGCATCATGAGGGACTTATTGCTTTGTCTGCGTGTCTTGCAGGCGAAATACCGAGAGCAATTCTCGCCAATGACATTGAAGGCGCGGTTGACAGTGCTCTGTGGTATAAAAATTTATTCGGTGATGACTTTTATCTTGAAATTCAGAATCATTCTCTGCAGGATGAAATGCGCGTTGTGAGCGGTATGAGAACTGTGTCTGACAGAACAGGCATACCTCTTGTTGCGACAAATGATACCCACTATATCAGAAAAGAAGATGCAAGAATACAAGAGGTTCTTATCTGTATTCAGACAAATAATGTTGTCGGCACTCCCACAGGTATGAGCTTTGAAACAGATGAATTTTACCTGAAAAGCTATGATGAGATGTGTCAGGCTTTTCCAGATGATATTGATGCTGTTGAAAGAACAGAGGAAATCGCCGCAAAATGTAATCTTGAGTTTGAATTCGGCAAAACAAAGCTTCCTCATTTTGAGGTTCCCGATAATCAGAATCATTTTGAATACTTCAAAAAACAGTGTTTTGACGGTCTGGTTAAAAGATACGGAGAAAACTATCCGAAAGAATATGAAGAAAGATTGCTGTATGAACTTGAAACCATTGAAAAGATGGGTTATACAGATTACTATCTTATTGTAAATGATTTTATTTCCTATGCAAAAAATCACGGTATCCCCGTAGGCCCCGGCAGAGGTTCGGGTGCAGGCTCGCTTGCGGCCTATTGCATAGGCATCACGGGCATTGACCCTATGAAATACAGCCTTATTTTTGAGCGTTTCCTGAATCCTGAAAGAGTTACAATGCCTGACTTCGATATTGATTTCTGTTATGTCAGACGAGGCGAGGTTATTGATTATGTCATCGAAAAATACGGATATGACCGCGTGGCACAGATTGTAACCTTTGGTACGATGGCGGCAAGGGGAGCAATAAGAGATGTAGGCAGAGCGTTGGGGATTCCTTATTCAAATGTTGATAAGGTTGCTAAACTTATTCCCCGTGAACTGAATATTACAATCGAATCTGCACTTAAGTCTTCACCTGAGCTTGTGGAAATGTATAACTCTGATAAAGAGGTCAAAACTCTTGTTGACACTGCAAAAACAGTTGAAGGTATGCCCCGTCACGCATCAACCCATGCAGCAGGAGTTGTTATCACAAGGGATCCCATTGATACTTATGTTCCGTTGGCTCTCAATGATAATGCCGTTGTAACTCAGTTTACTATGACAACCTTAGAGGAATTAGGACTTCTCAAAATTGACTTTCTGGGGCTTCGTTATCTTACTGTCATTGATGATGCCGAAAAGCTTGTTCGGAGAAAGCATCCTGAATTTGATATTGAAAAAATTGATATTAATGATAAAGAAACCTATGAGCTTTTTTCAAAAGGTCTGACAGACGGCGTATTTCAGCTTGAATCAGGTGGCATGAAAAATGTTCTTACTCAGCTTAAACCCGATTCAATTGAGGACATTATTGCTGTTATCTCGCTTTACAGACCCGGTCCTATGAAATCAATTCCGACCTATATTGAAAACAGACATAACCCTGAAAAGGTAAAATATTCAACGCCGCTTCTGAAAGACATTCTTGATGTTACTTACGGTTGCATTGTCTATCAGGAACAGGTTATGCAGATTTTCAGAACTCTGGCAGGCTATTCCTTCGGCAGAGCTGACATTGTGCGCCGTGCCATGAGTAAGAAAAAGCATGACGTTATGGAAAAAGAGCGTCACAACTTCATTTACGGTCTTGTAAATGAGGACGGCACTACTGAATGTACAGGCGCAATTGCAAACGGTGTTGACGGGAAAACAGCCAACGGGATTTTCGATACAATGTCGGATTTCTCGCAGTATGCTTTCAATAAATCCCATGCGGCAGCTTATGCTTTTGTCGCATACAGAACGGCATATCTTAAATGTCATTATCCGAATGAGTATTTTTCAGCGCTCATCAGCAGTGTTCTTGACGACTCAAAGAAGGTTGCTGAATATATTTCTGAATGTCACAGATTAGGCATAAAAATCATTCCGCCTGACGTTAATGAAAGCTTTGATTCTTTCACGGTAAAAGGTAATGATATTCTTTTCGGCATGCTTGCAATAAAAAACCTTGGCAGAAACGCTATCAAGGCTATTATCAGAGAACGAGAAGACGGCGGAAGGTTTGATTCTTTTTCATCCTTCTGTTTCAGAATGTACGGAAAGGAATTAAACAAACGCGCAATCGAAGCTCTTATTTACAGCGGTGCTCTTGACGGGCTTGATTTAAACCGCCGTCAGATGATTACATCTCTTCCCATGATTATGAATGAGGCGGAAAACAGCGGAAAAATCATGGCAGGAGGACAGATGGGACTTTTCGGAGACGACAGCGAAATGTTTTCCGTTGAGGTACCCGATTTGCCTGAATTTTCTGCTGAGGACAAGCTGAGCTTTGAAAAGGAATATACAGGTATCTATATTTCAGGCCATCCGCTTACTCCTTATGAGAGCGTTTCTCAGAGTCTGAATGCAGATAAAATTTCACGCATTATCACGGAAACCTCAGATGGCGAGCTTTCAAACGGCAAATACAGAGATAACGCGAGAGTAAATATTCTCGGAATCGTAACCTCTGTCAAAAAGAAGGTAACAAAAAATAATGATACAATGGCTTTTGTGGCGGTTGAGGATTCTACGTCAGATATTGAGCTTATTGTTTTTTCGAAACATTACAGAGATTTCGGCTCCCTTCTTGTTCAGGGCAAGGTTCTCTATATATCAGGCAGATTATCACTAAAAGAGGATGAAGAGTGTAAAATAGTATGTGAGCATATTTGTGAAGCGCCTAAGGAAGCAAAGACAGTTCCTCAGAAAAAGACAGAAAACAAGGGTATATATTTCCGTGTGAAAAACAGAGACTGTGAGGAATATAAGAAAATACAGCATGTTCTTGATGTTTTTGACGGCTCAACTCCCGTTTACTATTTTTTTACCGATGAAAATAAGGTGATGCGCCATCAGGGAAGGCTTTGTGACGTGAACAATTCTATGCTCAGAGAGCTTAAAAGAATTGTCGGGGACGAGAATGTAGGCATAAAATGATGGTATAATATTTACTAATTTTTAGAAAAATTTGCAAAAAGGTCTTGAACTTTGTCGCATATTAGTTTATGATATATTGTAATAATTTTTAACCAAGGGGATAAGAATAATGAAAACTATCGGCGTATTAACAAGCGGCGGCGACGCTCCGGGCATGAACGCTTGTATTCGTGCAGTTGTAAGAACAGCTTGCGAAAAAGGAATGAATATCTACGGTATCAACCGTGGCTATAACGGTCTTATGGAAGATGATATGTTTGAAATGGATTTAAGAACTGTTTCTGACATTATCGACCGCGGCGGCACAGTTCTTCACTCAGCAAGAAGCCTTAATTTCAAGACAGAAGAAGGAATGAAGGCTGCAATTGAAACTTGCCAGAAGAGGGGAATTGAAGGCATCGTTGTAATCGGCGGTGACGGTTCATTCAGAGGCGCAAGAGATTTGTCGCTCAGAGGAATTCCCTGTATCGGTGTTCCCGGAACAATTGATAACGATATCGCTTGCACAGATTATACAATCGGTTTTGACACATGTCTTAACACGATCATGCAGACAGTTGACAGAATCCGTGACACATCAGAATCACATGACAGATGCACGGTTGTTGAAGTTATGGGCAGAAGTGCAGGCTACCTTGCTCTTGAAGGCGGTATCGCAGTTGGTGCAACATATATCATCGTTCCCGAAAAACCCTATGACCTTGCAGATGTTATCAGCAGAATGAAGAAAACTCTCAAAACAGGTAAGAGACACTTCGTTATCGTTGTTGCTGAAGGTATCGGCGGTGTTGCAAACCTTGCAAAGAGAATTGAAGAGGAAACAGGCGTTGAGTGCCGTTCATCAATTCTCGGTCATATCCAGAGAGGCGGTTCACCCACAGTACGCGACAGAGTTATGGCGAGCGTAATGGGTAATAAAGCTGTGAAGCTCCTCATGGAAGGTATCGGTAACCGCGTTATCGCATTTAAGAACGACCGGATCGTTGATTATGATATCTTTGAAGCACTCCAGATGAAAAAGTCCCTCAACGACGAATATTATCAGATTGCACACGAAATCTCAATATAATCAAAAGTTTCATCAGCTTCCTTGCGTAAAGGGAGCTGTCATTTTGTTAAAAACGGCTGTGGGATTGTACATAAAGCACCATTGATTAGTGACAATCCTCCCGTCAGCCTTACGCTCACCCTCCTTGTATAAAGGAGGGCATATTTATTTTTAATATCCTATTGCATAATTTTTTCCTGTATGATAAAATGACCTTGCGACACAATTTAATATGTTTACGTGTAGAAAGTGTGTAATTTTTATCATTTGATAAAAATGCATGCTCTAATTTCACATACTTTTTACACGTATATGATAATTGTGTCGCAACAATCGGAGCTATGTATTTTTAAGTGTGCATAACTTCGGTTGTGCACACTTTTTATTTTTATAAGGTGCAATTCTCATAAGGGATTAAATATATACGGTGCAATATTCGTTTAAATTATAATTCACCGCATTTTTGACAATGGCGTTTGCAGGGCTCGGTGTCCCCGACGAGCCGCTCAGAAAATGATATAAATTCCACGTCAACTAAATTATAATTTGCAGAAAATGATAGATTAAGATTATAAATTATTGAGATGTTAATTTGGCTTCTCCTTGAGGAGAAGCTGTCACCGTAAGGTGA
>CAZDQE010000002.1:0-99573 GCA_964507395.1 uncultured Eubacteriales bacterium
AAATTTGTTTGGCGACAATCGGAGTTTGCGTTTTTCGGTGCGTTAACTTCGGTTGGCGCACTTTTTTATTTTGCGGGTATAAACAAAGTGTGCATAGTATTGATCTGTGCGATGTTCATCATAATCTATCCGCAAAAACAAAAAAAGGATGGTAACGCAAATGAAAAGAAAACGAAAAGGATTTTTAGTAATTTTATTAATGTTCTGTTTTTGTACTTTACTTGTCGCTTGTGACAAAACCAATGCTGAAAACACAACAACAGATGAAAAACAACAACACACAGAAGAAAAATGGCTCTTGACATATATAAAGTATACTTATGAAAACGGAGAAGTTTTTAATGAAGAATTTTTTGATTACGATATATATGGTCGTTTAACAGAGCATAAAAAAGGCAACTATGAGAGTTATGACTTTTGTTATGATGATAATGGACTTGTTGTGTCCAATAAATTTGAAGCTTTCGATTTTTCTTCTTTCTCAGATGTTGAAAAAACTTGTGAGTATGAATACGATAAAAACGGTAATTGTATAAGCAAAACAATAGTATGTGCTGATGGCAGCACTGAAAATTATCTCTATTATTATAATGAGTATAATGACATTATAAAAGAAATACAGGAATCACCAAACAATCATATTTATAATTACAAAGAAACAATTAAAGATTTAATTTATGAAAATGGTATGTGTATTGAAGCCCATATAACAGAAAACACAGACAGTTCTGTAAATACAATTGTTAACACTACTTCAGATGGAAGAGTATTTTATTCCGTAATAGAAAAATATGAATATGACGAAAATAATAATTTATCTTCCATTTCATACTATACACTAGATACTGCTGCAAAAAATGTCATTATAGTTAATGATATTGAATATGGTTTAAAACAAATTACATATTATACTTATTCAAAAAAGGCTGTCGAACTATTAGATACAAATAAAACTGCAATATCAAATAATAATTCAGAAAATCAACAGGCAGAAACAACTAAAGAACCTAAAAAATTAAGTGCTGAGTGTGATGATGTACTTATATCTTGGGAATATGATAATGATATTTATCAAGCTGTTGCGAACTATGATGAAGATTATTCCGGTCTATTAATATCTGTGGGAATAATTAAAAATAATAAGTGGCATTTGAATCCATCTACTGAAATGCCGTTTGCAAAAGATAGCACGGAAATTGGCGACGTTTACTATATAGGGAATAATTGTCTTTTATGCGTAAAATCTTCAAAATCTAATACTTTTGCTTCTGAATACTACAAATATGTTGTTTATAATGTTAGTAATAGTAATGCATTTGTTAAAACAGGGTATGATGAAATAGATATTCCAACAGACTCTGATGAAAATAATATGATTATAGGTTGGGATTCGCATGATGCATTTGAAATCAAGGATCAATATACCAATGTATGTGTTTTAAATTTGAATGATATGACTACTAAAAATATCAAAGTGCAAGGTCGCATTTTCTATGGTAGTGATATTACCAATATTTCAGAAGGATGTTTCTCAATAGCCACTGGAAGTTCAAATTATCCTGATTATATTTTTTATGATACAAACGGTAACAAAATATTGGATTTATCTGAATATAAAACGAGTAGAAATCAAAGAGTCAGATTTGTGGATGGAAAATGTTCTTTAAAAATCATTAATAATAACGATACAGAATATACGATAGTTGTAGACAAAGCTGGAAATGTGCTTTCTTCAACAAAAAACAGCTAACAAAATCACTTTTTATGAAAGTATAATTCTGTTAAATATAAACAAGTCCCTTATGAACACTCGTACCAGAAACAAATTATCCGAACTTTTGTGTTAATGACAATTCGTTCGGATTTTTTGTTTTTATAGGCCCATTTGAATAATTAAGAAAAAGCGGAGATGTTTCTGTTCAAAAAAATGGTAACCTTGTATTTCTTTTTTATTATAGCTGTTTTTTCGACACCTTTTTTGTCTTAATTTTTTTAGTTTTTACTGCGGAATCGAACTGTCACATCAGCAAAGCCGATTTTGCTTGTTTAAGAGCAAATAAAAACATCTCTGAAGCCATTGCATTTGTCTGCAGATGACCACAGAGATGTTTTTGCGGTTATTCTACACTGATTGTTTTATCAAGAAGTGTATTTCCGCTATTGTCGATTGTAAGCATGTGGATTGTTCCGTTTTCAAGAGTCACCATTGATGCTGCCCACACATCATCATTATCTTTTCCGCAATCAAGAAAAATGGGGATTTCACCCTCTTCTTCGATAAAATCGGATTTATGATAATGACCACCGATAAGCAAATCCATTTCAAGCTCTTTCAAAGGTACTGTCCAGTCCTTGCCGAAATAGTCGCTGACTTTCGGGTCGTGACAGAAAACAATCTTATAACGGCTGTTTTCAAATTCACTCTTTTCAAGATTTGTCAGCCACTCATATTCACGGTTTCTGTATTCCTCAAACTTGACAAGACCGTCATATTCCTCGTTGCTGTCCTCTTTATCCTCGCCTGAGTCAAGAACAACTGCACCGAGAGAACCGAACTCAAAGGTATAATAGAAAGCATCTGTTTCGGTTGGCAGATATTTGATAAGCGATGAGCCGAATTCACCGCGTGTTTCATGGTTGCCTCTTGTATAAACAATCGGAACAACACTCTGACTTAAACAAGCTGCATCTTTAAGGAAATAATCTGTAAACTGTGATTTTGTTTCAAGGGTTGAGGTAATATCACCGAGCATCACAACAAAATCAGGATTTTCGTCAGAAAAATATTTGAGTGACTTCTTCATTTCTTTTTCCATATAATGGATATCGGAAATCGAAAGAAATTTTATACCGTCTTCTTTCGGGATACCGCCAAAAGAATACTCTTCACTCTCAACAGTTTTTCCGAGAGCAGCTTCATAGCCGTATTTGAATCCCACATACTGAGAGCCGACTTTATATTTATTGCCCTGAAGCTCATTTTTGGGAACCAATACCGAGTGAACGGTATCATCAGTTCTTACAATACCTGTCACCGCATCCCAGAGAATCTTTTCTTCACCGCCGTATGTATACTTCACATAACCGCTGCCCTTTGTTGACGTTACCCACACCACGGCGTAATATTCATTTCCGCAATCGAAAACTGCGGGCTCTACGGTAATTTTAATATTTCCGATAGGCAGGAACGAACAAAGAACCGTCCAAAAAGAAACAAATAAAGCACCTAAAGACATGAAAAAGTTCGCCAATTTTGTAACCCCCTCAATTCTGATTATCAACCTTATTATATCACCGTGGTTTTAAATGTCAATAAGAAAATTTGACTTGACAACAAACCTCTTCTCATGTTAAATTTAAAGTCCGGAAGGAGGAGAAAAATGAATAAGACAAAAGAAATGTGCATCTGCGCACTGTTTACGGCTCTCATTTGTGCCGGAGCCTTTATCAAAATTCCTACTCCCCTTCTACCCATTACTTTGCAGACCCTTTTCGTAACTCTTGCAGGACTTCTCCTTGGCAGTAAAAAAGGTGCAGCATGCGTAGGAGTTTATATTTTCATCGGACTTCTCGGAGTTCCTGTTTTTGCAGAAGGAGGCGGTCTTTCATATATTCTCAAGCCATCCTTCGGTTATATTATCGGCTTTGCACTTTCTGCCTTTGTTACAGGAAAGCTTGCTGAGAAAAAATGCACATACAAAAATTTTCTCTTTTCCTCTTTCGTCGGTATGCTTGCGGTTTATGCCGTAGGAATCGTTTATTATTATCTTATAAGCACTGTCTATCTCGGGAGCCGGATAGAAATAAAAAATCTTTTTCTTTACTGCTTTCTCCTCACTCTGCCGGGAGATATTCTGATGTGTATTCTTGCATCCACGATAGGAAAGAGAATTAAAAATATAATAAAATAATCAAAACCACCGGTTGAATGAATGAACCGGTGGTTTTGATTTCAATGCTTATTTAGACTTGATAAGTGCTGTTAATTCGTCCATGTATGTGATAGCCGTCTGGCTGCCGAGAGAAACAAATTCAATTGATTTGCTGTCTTCCCAGAGCATGGGCATATAATCGTTTGTGGGAACGATGTAACCAATCTGGTCATTACAGAGACCGAATACAAGAAGCTCTCTGTCACCTACAAGAGTCTGGATCGAATCATACTTCCAGTCCTCGCCTCTCCATGCATCTTCCTTGGTGAGACCGCCGCCAAAAGCAATTGATGCTTCAAGCTCACCGGGAACAAGAACAACTGCAAGGTCTGTACCGATTTCCATATAACCGATTTCCGAAACAACCTTTACACCGTCATCTGTAATGATTGCCTGATTTTCAAAGAGACCTGCTTTTGCTGCGAGGTACATAATCTGATTTTCGATTTCAAGCTTGATTTCCTTATGTGTAATGTTAAGCAGAGGAGCAACTTCTCTTTCCTCAGTAATTGATGCAAGCTTTTCACCGAGCTTTTCGCCGAGAATCATATAACCCTCTACGCCTTCGGGATATTCTTCATCGTTGAAGGAGTCGTGACTCTGACTTGTTGCAAGCTCTGCCGACATGAGAAGCATGAAGTTTGCATTTGCGTTATCATTTACATATTCTTCCATATAGTAAGGATAGTCAGCGGTAATTTCTGTACCCTGAACACCGTTACCTACGCAATGGATTTCTGATGTTGAGAACCATGTTTCTTTGCTTTCTGCATCGTCGGGAACAAAGCGGAAGCGGTTGAGTGTATTTTCAAGTGCATAAGGAGGACGCTTGTCTCTTACATACTCTTCAACATCAACCTCTCCGTAATAAAGCTTACCTGTTTCCATCTGTGCAACTGCTGTTTCGATCGTGTCAACAGTTACGTCGAAGAGATTGTTCTGGAAGCTGTCATTTTTACCGTTGTGAAGTTCCAGAATTGTTTTTCCTGCAATCCCGTTGATAAGGTTTTTAAGAGGATTGAGTAAAACTGCCGTAACAATGTTACCGTTCATACCGAAAGTATCAACTGCACTGTGCTGGTGGAGAACTGCAACGTTAACACTGACAATGTTCTTTTCTTTTGCATAATCTGCGATTCTTGAACGGATTTCGCGTACATCTTTGTTAGCAAGACCGTAAGCGTCAAGAACTGCGAAAACTACAGTACCTCTGCCTGAACCGTCGTTCATTGCAATTACACGAACCTTTGAGTCATCAATGATTTTTGTGGGGTACTTTGCCGAAAGTGAAATACCACCCGAAACATAGTGCTGACTGCCGATTACCTGCTGACCTTCAATAATTGAATTCTGAGCATATCCCAATGACCACTGTGCGTTTTCAGCAGGAGTGTCAAGAAAAACCTCTGTACCTGCAGGTACATTCTCACTCTTATAATCAGCTTCATTAATCCAACCCTGAGGCTTGGGAATAATCGAAGCGATACCGCTTACAAGACCGTTTACAAGAACATCTGTAAAGTTGAAAAAGCCTTTTTCGATCGCACTGACTTTTTCCACCTCGTCTGCTGCTGATGCAGGCACTGCGAATGCACTGAAAAGACATACGAGCGACATCAGGAGAGCAAGAATCTTTGTTGATTTCTTTTTCATTTTGCTTTACCTCTCATTTTAAAAATTTTTATCTATGTAGTTACACGCATTCAGCGCGGCAACAGCGCCGTCACCTACTGCGGTTGCAACCTGTCTTACCTTTTTCACTCTGCAGTCGCCTGCAACGAAAAGACCTTCGGTTTTAGTTGTGCAGGTTTCATCTGTCTCTGCATAACCGTAGGAATTAAGCTCCATATACTCTGCAAAAGGCTCATTCTGAGGAATAAGTCCGATTGCAACAAAAACACCGTCCACAGAAAGAGCTTTTGTCTCTCCCGTTTCTGTGTTTTTAATTTCAATTGATGAAAGCTCGTCCTCTCCCACAAACTTAGTTACCACTGCAGAGAGAACGGTTTCAACATTGTCTTTCTTCTGAAGTTCTTTCACAAGTCTTTCCTCACCTGTGAAAAATCCCAGATTCTGCACAACAGTTACCTTTTTGCAAAGTGTTGACAGAAGGAGTGCTTCCTGCAGAGCGGAGTTTCCGCCGCCGATTACCGCAACCTCTCCATCCTTATAGAAGGCACCGTCACATACTGCACAGAAGGATATGCCGTTTCCGACAAACCTCTCTTCATCTTCAAGACCTAACATTCTGTGTTTTGCGCCTGTAGCAACAATGACACTCTTTGCCTCGTATTCGCTGTCCTCTGTTGTAACAGTAAAAGCTTTACCGTTTTTTTCTATTGAAAGCACATTTTCAGGCTCAATATCCGCTCCCTGGTCAAGAACCTGTTCAACCAGTTTTTCAGCAAACTCATTGCCGCTGAGTGTACCTGTACCGGGATAGTTTTCAAGCTTTGGCGAGAAGGTTATCTGACCGCCGAAAGCTCCCTTTTCAAGCACCAGCACACTTTTATCTGCACGAAGAGCATAAAGTGCCGCAGTCAGACCTGCAGGTCCCGCTCCGATAATCGCTATATCATACATATTATGTATACCTCTTCCGATTGATAATAAGTTATTATACCATTTTTTATCCTGTTTTTCAATATGTGAAGATAAATTTATTTCCATCTGTTGGGAGTCTGCGTGAAATCGACCTTTTCCTCTTTAATATAACCTCCTGCACCTTCGCTGAGTCTTGTGATATTGAATTTCTGAAGGTCATTGTAGAATTTTTCATTTTCAGCAATTCGTCTTTCTTTGTCCTCATTGCTGAACTCACCTGCGTATGCACACGCTTTCCGGTATCTCCAGCAGAGCTCACTTCTCAGAACATGTTCAAGCTGTTCCTCATTTTCTGCGCCGTCCTTTGCTGTCTGCCACATGGCATCAACCTTTGCAACATCCTCATTCTTCACACGAAGAACAGTTGTGCTGGTAACAGGAGCATAAATAGAAAGACCGTTTCTGTACTCGATATTATTCGGGAAGGGCGTAATCCACCAGTTTTCAATATCAATTGCTATACCGCCGCTGTTTTCGTCAATGTAGTTTATAAAGTCAACTATGCCCTGTGCACCGCTGCCGTAATAAGCCTCGCAGAATTCGTACATAAGCTTGTCAACATCAGCATAAGGATTCCACATAAGACGGGCAAGCATATAGCAGCGAAGCTCTGCAAACTCGCCGTCACACTCTGCGGCAGTATAGTTGCCCTCCTCATAAACACCGATTACATTGTTCTCAGCAAAGAACTGAAGATTTCTCTGAATTACATCAAAGTTTGCAAAGGGTGCAAGATAGTTGCTGTAGTTGGTTGTATAGTCCCAGATAAACAGGTTATCACAAATTTCGCTCCAGCCCTTTATGTCCTCGACAAACTCATCGTTTTCGGGAACAACGCCGCTGTCAAGAGGAGTTGAGAATTTACACTCAATTGAGCAAAGACGGACAATAACATTGTCGCGGGGCACGGTGATTTCAGGTGGTTTTCTTGTATACTGATATGCAAAGGTATCTACCATTACATTCGGATAATCTTCTTTGATATTGTCTGCAATTGCATTGACAAAGCGAAGCATTGTTCCCGCCTGACTTCCTTCTTCCCTGTCAACCTTACGGCAATTTTTGCATATACAGTAATCCTGATTATCATTCTGTGTAACAGAAATAATTTCAGCATCGGGATTCTGCTCAAGCCAGCTTCTGACACCTTCAATTGCAAGCTCAAGAGTTCTCGGATTAGTCAGACAAAGCTGGTTTGTTGTCCTTTTCAGACTTCTCTGTCCATAGGCGAAAAGCTCGGGTTCAGTTTCAAAAAGTGATGTATCAACCAGCCACTGCATTGTATGTGCAAAAGAGCCTGCATAATTGATTGAAGAGCCGTACTCCTCGGAAATCAATCCGTAAACACCGTCATTAAGTCTGTTTGCAGCTTTATATTCATTACTCAGTCGCGGACTTATCCAGTCAGTTTCTCTGAAGGTAATCTGCGGTACATATGAATAATCAATGTTTGCAGGAATAGTGAGACTATCTTTTTCGGGAATAACCTGCAGGTCATAAGTAAACCAGCGACAGCCGAAATATTCCTCAAGGAAAGTGTAAACAGCGTAGATGGTTCCTCTCTTTTCTGCGCCTGAAAGAATGATTTTTTCACCTGCAGTTTTAATAACAACGCCGTCATCACCGAGAGATGTACGGTCAATCGTGAAGGCTGTACCTTCGCGGTTAGTTTTGCCGATAACAATTTCTTTTGAGCTTTCCGCAGTATCATCTGTGACGATCTCAAGAGAAAGACCGCTCATTTCCTCAAAATACTGATTAAGCTTTTGGGCAGAATTTTTCTCCATAGCGGATGCGTTTTCGGAAACGACGATAACATAGTCCCCTGTAATTTCCATGGTTTCACCTGTAAAAGCTTCTTGCTCAGGCTTTGTAAATTCATGAGTGAGAGTATCACCCGACAGGGGCGTTATGAGAGTTGAGATTGCAATAGAAATTGATATAAATAACGGCACCATGTAGGTAGGTCTTATAAACTCCACCTTGTTCAGAAAAGCTTCAAACCAATTCATTATTCTGCCTCCTTGATAAAATTCTTCATCCCCTCAACATCCAGTATTCCGTAGGCAAAGCCTTTTTTCACCAGCTCATCGGGAATAAATTCATCATATTTTTCAAAGTACGGAACTTCATTCTCATAAACCAGCTCCATAGGGTCAAAGTCTTTTTCAGCCTCTTCCTTAAGAATTCTGAAAAACTCTTCCTTTGTCCTTTTCATCCTGAACTGAATAAAATAAGGTCTGACCGAGTCAAATGAAGAGAGACCTAATCTTTCACCGCATTTGATTTTAAGAAACCTTTCCGTCGCAAGAAAAGCATAGCTTCCGAGCCAAGGGAAAAGGCACCACATATCTCCGCCAAGATTTATGAGAAATTCTTCCGTCATACTTGAATTATATGCCGTTCTTCTTCCCTCGTCAAGCCTTGAAACAGCATTTTTCATAAGATAAGGATAATTTTTTTCTTCCCTTAGAACCTGTCTCATACGTCTGAGAACTTTCGTGTTAATGTCCCCGGGACATTCACCGAAATAGGCAGGCACCTGACCTTTTACAAGGTCGCAATAAACAAGATGCCGTTTTCTGTCAACCTCTTCAACTACCCACACATGACCTGCAATTGCAATTTTTTCACCTACGGGCGGAGGCATCACAATCGTTCCCAGCTCCTCTGAATGACTTCGGACAGTATACTCCTCATTTTCCTTGAAAACTGCGTAGAATTTGAAATTATTCGCAATTCTCTCCCCTGCTATACCTACAATAAGACCGCCCTCCTCAGTTTTTTCAATATGATTTATACTGATAAGATGGCGAAGGAGAGTTTTATAGTCTTCCTGTGAAATTCTGTGAAAGTAGCTGAGAGACAAAACTTTAGACGCAAGATTTTTCGGAGACATTTCTCCGCAGGAAGCAAGAGTCGCCATAGTCTGATGATAAAGAAGGCTGAAGGGAAGTCTGTCAAGCTTCGGCGGCTCTACCCATTTTTCTTCAATATAAAGCTGAACAAGGCTTATCGCCTGAAGAAGCTTCCACGGAACAGTCAGCGGAAGTGAGGCTCTCGGCTCTGTTTTTTCCTCGCGTATAACAAACCACATTTCAGGGGGAAGATCTCTTCTTCCTGTTCTTCCCATTCTCTGCAAAAATGACGAAACAGTAAAAGGCGCATCAATCTGAAAAGCACGTTCAAGCTTTCCGATATCTATTCCAAGCTCAAGGGTTGCAGTTGTAACAGTAGTCTGAAATTCGCTTTCGTCACGCATAATATCCTCTGCCGTTTCCCTGTAAGATGCGGACAGATTGCCGTGATGAATAAGGAATCTGTCGGACTCCTTCTTGATTTCGCAATATCTCCTGAGAGTTGTTGTGACAGCTTCGCACTCCTCACGGGAATTCACAAAAACAAGACACTTTTTTCCTCTCGTATGTTCAAATATATATCCCATTCCGGGATCGGAATTTTCAGGCGCTGTATCGGTTTTTACATCAAGAACAGGAAGAGCGTTCCCTTCCTTTCCGTCTGATGCCTGAATATCAGAGGTGTAAAAATGTTCAAGTGACAATCTCCACCTTGTCTTTTCACCTGTAAGGGACGGAATAAAGGTTTTTCTGCCTGTGCCGTAAGAGAGGAACTCACCTGCTTTTTCAGGGTCACCCATTGTTGCCGAAAGACCGATTCTCCGCGGATTTACACCTGCCATTTTTGAAAGACGTTCAATAAGGCAGAGAGTCTGTCCCCCTCTGTCACCGCGAAGAAGCGAATGGATCTCATCTATTACAATGTATCTTAAATCTCCGAAAAGTCTTGCTATATGAGAGTGTTTATGAAGCAGAAGTGCTTCAAGCGATTCGGGAGTTATCTGAAGAATTCCCGAAGGATTTTTGAGAAGCTTTGACTTGTGGCTTTGCGAAACATCGCCGTGCCAGTGCCATACGGGAATCCCGCCCTCCCTGCAAAGCTCATTCAATCTTAAAAACTGGTCGTTTATCAAAGCTTTAAGGGGACCTATGTAAATTGCACCTACAGATGACGGCTCGTTCTCATAAAACTCCGTCAGAATAGGGAAAAACGCAGCCTCAGTTTTTCCCGACGCAGTTGATGCACAGAGAAGAATGTTATCGTCTGTATTGAAAACTGCATCTCCTGCCGCGACCTGAACCGCACGCAGGGACTGCCAGTTATTCCTGTAAATAAAATCCTGCACAAAAGGTGCATATCTTTCAAAGATGCTCATACCTCAAATTCCTCAAACTCTTTTTCTGCGGCAGCATCGTAAAGTGAACTTTTTGCATAGCTGAAGCTGTCTGAGCCTAATATTTCCTTTACATCCGCATCGGGATTCTGCCAGAGAATATTGAGAAGCTCGATAAAATCTCTGATAACCTCACGTGGAGTTATATTCTGCTCAGCGCCGATTCTGCCGAACTCAATCTTAATGAAATCAACTAAATCCGCTTCCGTTATCTTCCTTTCATATCCGAAAAGGTCTGCGTGAATTATACTCAGCTTTTCGGCAAGAATGAGCATTTCCTCATTTGTAAGAGGCTGAAGTTTAATAACGGGAGAAAGCATATCGCTGTAGCCTTCGCGGCTGAAAGTGCCCGCTTCAAGCCTTGAGCGAAGAGCCTCGTAGCTGTAAACACCCCTTCTTGTGTCCTCAATACACTGTGGTGTTGACCCCATAATAACGCCGAGATATCTTGCTTTTCCCTGAAGAGCATCGTTATACATCGTAAGAATTTTCTCGTAATTATACTGCCTTGTAATTGCATTGGGAATTTTGTAGATATTCACAAGCTCATCTATAAGAATAAGCATTCCGCTGTAGCCTGCTTTTTTCAAGAACATTGCGAAAAGCTTTATATACTCATACCAATCATCGTCGGTAATTACAATATTAACACCAAGCTCTGACTTCGCCTCAGTTTTGTTTGCGTATTCTCCTCTGAACCATTTTATCACCTTGCCCTTTGTTTCATCATCAGAATTCACGAAGGATTTATAGTAAATACTCAGAAGCTTTGCAAAATCAAAGCCGTGGACCATTTCATTGAGAGAATTTATAACCTCGTATATTTTTCTTTCGACCTCTTTGTTGAAATCGGGACTTTCCTGAGTTATACCCTTTTCGCTCACTACCTCAGAACGGACAAAATTAATCCATCTGTCAAGAATAAGCTGTAAGGCTCCCCCTTCAGGGCAGGTTTTGGTTGACATATTTCTGATCAATTCCTTATAAGTCGCAAGCCCCTGACCTTTTGTTCCCTGCAAACGTCTTTCAGGCGACAGGTCAGCATCTACAACAACAAAATTTTTGTCCGTTACGTAATTTCTTATTGTCTGCAGAAGAAAGCTTTTACCGCTACCGTATTTACCTGTAACGAAACGGAAAGAAGCTCCGCCCTCTGAAATAATATCCACATCATACAAAAGAGCGTTAATTTCATTTTCTCTGCCGACGGTAATATAAGGCAGACCGATCCTCGGCACTACACCGCCCTTAAGAGAATTCATTATAACTGTAGCAATTCTTTTCGGTACTTTCATTTTTTCACAATCTCCTTCAATTCTTCTGTATAGTCCTCAATTACTTCTGCACTGTCACCGTCAAGCAGAATCACCGTATCGCAGAACATATCAAACATTTTTTCATTAATTGCATCAGCAAGCACTGAAACCATAAGTGATTTTTTCTTCACAAAATCTCCGTAAGGCGCGCCGTAAAGAAGGCATCTCAGAAAATAGTATTCATCATCTGAAAGTGATGTTTCGTTAACAATTTCCTCAGTTATTTTCTCCTGTTCCTCTGCTTCTTCCTCTTCTTCAACAATCAGTTTTTTCTGAGTTTCAAGGGATACCTCTCTTATTCTCTGTAATACAGAAGTATCTACTCTCACCTGCCGTTTTTCTGCTTCTCTCTTTTCGTTCAGATACTCTTCAATGCTTTCATCAATAATGCCGGAAAGAATTTTTGTAGTTTCAACATTCTGCAACGGCGGATTAAATCCATAAAGCCCTCTCATGTGAAAATCAATCGCTTTTAAAAAAATTCCCACCTTTTTGTTTTTATTTTTAGATGGGAAAAACCTTTCACTTGTCCATCTGACTGAGTTACAATAATACCGGTGAACAGGATTTACCTCATAAACAAAATCCTGTTTTCTCTCACGAAAGTAAAAGACAGCAGAGCCGAACATTGTATAGGAAGAGCAGATGGGCTTACCGAAATAATTGTCAAAAAGTGAGTTTTTCCTGTTTTTCTCATAGTGGCTTTTAAGTTTAAGAAAAGCTTTTTTAGTAACTGCCTGCACATCGGTGCTGTATTTTTTGTAAAATGCCGACCTTTCAAAATTGTAAGAAGAAAGACTGTTCAGCGCTTCAAAAAGGCTTTCGGGCGATTCGTTTTCACAATTCATCACTGTGAGAATTTTTTCATCGCGGGAAAAATCATAAAATTCCTCAAGATATTTCTTGTCAAGGTTATTATAAACCACATAGTCTTTCAGCCAGAGTTCAACGTATCTGTCAACGGAAGGATTATACTTCCTGTATTCCTGCCAAAAGTTTCTGATTTTCCGAAAACCTTCTTCTGCGCTCTGAACTCCGATGCCGTTAAGAAGCTCATATATATAAATGAAAACAAAAGAAAGAGCCGTACTCTCAACTTCTCCCCGTCTTACCTTCGTTCTCCATGAAAAATATCCCCGAAGCTGAGAATCGGTCAGGTCTCTGTAGGTTGGAAAATATCTTACAAAATCTTCGTCAAACTGATAGTCGTCCTCAAAATCCTCCATAAATTTCCCCTGTTCATAAAACAAGCGGGAGGTATCATAGTAAATGCCCTCCCGTTTATATGCTATCTGACGCATCTGCCTGTATTTTTCGGGCAGATAGCCTTTCAGCCTCGATGCAGGCATAAGAATCGGTTCATCCTCATAAGTTCTTTTTTCAGCGGTGGTTTTTGCTACCTTTTCGTCACATAGAATTATGTTAATAAGCTTTTTCAGCTCTTCTCTCAACCTCATCACCTGCCTCACCAATATTTACTTTTAAATCATAGCACAAATGTTCTTATTTTACAATACTTTTCAGAACATTTGTTTGTAATCATCCGAAATAATCCTCATACACATCATAAAAATGACAAGGATAAATTTTCTCAGAATTCAGCATCTGACAAAAATCTTCTGCAACAAATCTGTTTTCAGTAATATCGTCAATCACACTCACTCTGCATCCGCTTTCGTCAAAACAACAAATTCCGTACATCAGTGTCGCATCTGTATAGAAAATCTTATATTCAAATTTATTCATACAAAATCCGAGCACCTCCAAAATTCAAGCAATATAAAAGCTATTCATGCAAAACAGTGTAACCTATCGTCATGAAATGCCTTTACATAATATATACTCAAAAATTGGTAAAGTCAACAGAGAAATGTCAGAAATCTGACATTTCATAGCATTATATAATAAATGTCAGTTTTCTGACAGTAATTTTTATGCAATTCCACAACATCATCTTATCTATAAGGACAAAGATAAAGAAAAGCAGAAAGCAGAACACCTGCTGCAAAAAAATATAAAGGGTATGTACGGAACCATAAAATCAACTTCTTACGGTACAAGCACCAACATCATAAGTCCTATAAAAGACAAAACAAGGGATATTATTTCTTTCTTTTTAGGTTTGTTAGGTGTAAAGAAGCCCAGAATTGTGGACACTATCATAGTTCCGCCTGTAACCATGGGATACTGAACCGATGCAGGAACCTGAGAGAGGGCTATAAGCAGAAGATAGTTTGCAACCTTATTGAGAAGTCCGTAGCCTACAAGACTGAAAAGAGAATTTTTCGTCGGAAGCTTTATTTTTTTTACATTAAACAGCAGTACAATTCCTGCGATGAGAACAGTCACAAGTGCGCTGAGAACCGAATATCCTGCCGCACTTGTTTTATCAAAGGTGCTTTCCTGAAAAATCTTTGAAAGCACTCCCGACATACCGTTGAAGATGAAAATTCCTGCATAATAGATAAAACCTTTTTTACTCTGACCTTTCTCAAAGGTAAATGCAAGAGCCAGCGTTACGACCACAAAGCACAGGGTTTTGCCGAGAGTCAGTTTTTCCTCGTAAAACAATATCCCTGCGAAGAATGGCAAAAGCATTCCGCCCAGCATTGAAAAAATCGAGTAGAGAGAAAGGTTTATCCTTGCCAACGCCTTCAGACTGCAGAAGATACACGCCATCATGTTAAGAGCAGTAACAAGAGCCATAAACAGAGTGTACCATGTAAACTCAAATCGGAAATCGTTTATGCCCCACAGAACCGGAAGCCCTGCCAGACTTGAGCCAAAGATGAACAGTATTGAGGTCAAAAAACCGCTACCGTTTTTATTCTGATAATCGTTGTTCAAAAAGAACTGAAAGCCGAACATTACAACGGCAACTAAAATTATTCCGTAATACAAGAAATCCACATCCTTTTTTATGTCAGTCAAATTGTATCACATAAACCAATCTTTTGCAATGCGTTGAAATGACATATTTTTTATGATATAATGACTTAAAATTAAGATGATTTTCACTTTACTTCATAAGCTACAGAGGTACAAAATGAAAAAACTACGTTCCTTTTCCACTACTCACATTATTATGCTCAGCTTTTTACTGGCAATCATCGCAGGAAGTTTTCTGCTCAGCCTTCCCATAAGCTCCGCAAGCGGTGAGCCTGTGCCTTATATCGACGCTCTCTTCACCGCCACTACCGCCACATGCGTTACAGGTCTTGTAACACTGCCTACTGTCAGCACATGGAGCGTTTTCGGTCATGTTGTGATACTTATTCTGATTCAGGCAGGCGGTCTCGGAATCATCACCATAATGTCGGGAATAATGATTTCCCTTCACAAAAAGATGGGACTTGCCGACAGAATGCTCATACAGGATGCCTTCAATCTGAATACCCTTTCAGGACTTATTGAATTTATCAGAAAAGTCCTTCTCGGTACTTTTCTTGTTGAGGGCATCGGTGCGCTGCTTTACATGACAGTTTTCGTTCCCGAATACGGTGCAAAAGGAATATGGATTTCGGTTTTTAATTCGATTTCCGCTTTCTGCAATGCAGGTATTGACATTTTTGCCGAAGACAGTCTTTGTTCTTATTCAACAAACCCTGTAATCAACATTGTTACATCTCTGCTGATTATTCTCGGCGGTATAGGCTACATTGTCTGGTGGGATGTGCTGAGAGTTTCAAAAATGAAAACAAAAAGAAAGTTTTCACGGCTTACTCTTCACAGTAAAATCGCTATTTCAGCGACACTTATTTTTATTTTTTCGGGAGCAGTTCTCACTCTTATCTTTGAGTACAGCAACCCGCTCACCATTAAAGATTTTTCTCTGTTTGATAAAATTCAGGTAGCGTTTTTCCAATCCGTTACAACAAGAACTGCAGGCTTTGCAACAGTTCCACAGCAGAATCTGACTAACGCATCCTCGCTCGTGTCACTTCTTCTCATGTTTATCGGCGGTTCTCCCGTAGGTACTGCAGGCGGTGTAAAAACAGTTACCTTTGCTGTGATTTTCGCATCTGCTCTGTCAGCCGTGAAGAACAGAAATGACGTTTCACTCTTTGGCAGAAGCATAAAAAAAGAAGCCGTCAGCAAAGCTGTGGCAGTTGTGGGAATGTCTTTTATTATTATGTTCACATCAACTCTTCTGCTTTCAGCCGTTACAGACGCAAGCCTTCTCGATATTCTTTACGAAACAGTCAGTGCAACTGCAACGGTAGGACTCACGAGGAATCTCACACCGTACCTGAACACAGCAGGAAAAATCATAATCATTCTCACAATGTATCTTGGCAGAGTGGGACCGATTTCCCTTGCGATTGCCTTTAACAGAAAAAAAGAGGTTCAGAATATTATTAAAAATCCCACAGAGGAAATAAGTGTAGGATAGGTGACAAAAATGAGTATTAATTCAACTTATGCAGTATTCGGTCTCGGAAGATACGGACTTTCCGTTGCAAAGGAGCTTGTGTCCTCAGGTGCAGAGGTGCTTGCAGTTGACATCAATGAGAGTATTGTCAACGAAGCTGCAGAGTATCTCCCATATTGCAAATGCGCAGACATTACTGAGGCCGACGTTATCAGACAACTGGGCATTTCAAATATTGACACTGTAATTATCGCAATGGCAGGTGCCCTTGAGGAAAGCGTTCTGGCAACAATGCTCTGCAAAGAAGCAGGCGTAGAAAACGTCATAGTAAAATGTGCAAACGAAATGCACAAAAAAATTCTTGAAAAAGTCGGCGCCGACAAGGTTGTTTTCCCCGAAAGCGAATCGGGTACAAGGCTTGCGAAAAACCTTCTCAGCTCAGGTTTCATTGATATAGTGGAGCTTTCAAAGGATGTTTCCATGTTTGAAATCAAGGTGAGAAATGAGTGGGTTGGAAAAAGTCTTATTGACCTTAACCTGAGAAAAAAACATCAGATAAACGTTGTTGCCCTTTGCAGGAATGACGATGTTACAACAGAAATCAACCCCGCTTCTCCGCTTGAAAAAGATATGAAGCTGATTGTAGTAGCAAACGCTGAGAAGCTGAAAAAATTAAAATAAACTAACAGCAATCGAGTAGGATGAAATGAAACACCCTACTCGATTTTCTTGATTATTACAATAATCGCAGAATCAAGCTAAAACTAAATGGCTTGACACCTGCTACACACAGATCTCAAGCCATTTTTGCTGCTTAATATTCAATTTACACAAGTTTTATTTAAAACTTTGTCAAACTTTTCGGAGGGGCAATTCATTTCAATCTCAGTGCCGTTTTTTATTCCTTCATATAAAATTCTTTCATGTCATCAAGTCGGAGAAGCATGGGATTCATGCCCGCCGCTGCGCCTGTGTCGATATCTATCCATGTATCGGTAAACACCGCTTTACCTTTGTATTCTTCGCCGTAAACCACAGTAGGAGTATGACCGAAAATCACGGTAAAATCGTCAAAATACCTCTGATTGAGATTGGGTCTTGTCCAAAGAAGGTCAGCGGGAGTATATTCCGAAAGCTTTTTATCGGGTCTGAAGGAGCCGAGACCGCTGTGAACCAGGAGAAAATCTCTGTCACCTACGGTCAAAGCTTCATAAAGAGGTGCTTCTCCCAGATATTCAAGAATATATTTTATCTCGCTGTTTCTCATAGACGAAAGTGTATCAAGCGTCACCTGACCGCTGTTTGCAACCCATGTGGAATAAATATTCAGCTTTGTTCCCGTAAGACGGCTTATCGAATCCTCAGTAATTTCATCAAAAAGAAAGTCGCAGGCAAGAAGCATACTCTCATGGTTTCCGAGAATCAATTCAGCATTAGGCTTTGACATAAGCCATCTTAGAATTTTTATACCGTCCTTGCCACGGTCTATAACGTCACCGAGCACGTAAAGAAAATCGTCATCTGAAAAGCCCGCTTCGTCAAGAAACGATTTGAATTTTTCAAGAGAAAAGCCGTGCAGGTCTGAGGTTACATAAATCATTTTCTTTTCCTTTCACAAATTTATTTTCCAAAACCCTTGCAAGGCTTATCAGACAATTCAAAGCATAGAACTCCGCCTGCTGTAATTTCAGTGAAGGTTAGATAAGCTCTTGTGATTTCCCTTCCGTTCAGCACCATTCTGCTGATGTACGGGTATTCATTGGGGTCTTTGTCACATCTGATTTCAAAGGTGTCTGAAATTTCACAGTTGTGATAATTTTTATCGAGAGAAATTTTAATCTCTTTAAAGAGAGGCGTGTTCACATAATACTTATCGTCTGTCGGGCATACCTGAGCGAAGCCGAAGGCTGACAGAACATACCATGCGGAAAGCTGTCCTACGTCCTCATTTCCGCAGAAGCCGAAAGCACCTAAACGATACGCTTCTTTCTGAACGCGTCTTGTCCAGTACTGACATCTGTCGGGAAGTCCCAAAATATCAAAATAATGAGTGATGTTATGGCAAGGCTCGTTTGAGTGGTTGTAGCTTTCATTCCAGAGTCTGCCGAAATCTGCTTCCTCAAAGAATCTTTCAAGAAGCTTTATTGTGCGTTCTTCTCCGAAAAGTCTGCTTAAGCCTTCAACATCGTAGGGCACAAACCATGACTGCTGGAAAATGTTGCTTTCAACACAGCCGATGCCGTCATAGATATCTCTTTCAAAGCAGAACCAGCCGTTCTTTCTTCTTGAAATCATAAAGCCCAATCTTTTGTTGTAGTTTTCGGGATATCTCTTTGCTCTGTCTGCAAAATACTCTGCATCGTCCCTCTTTCCGAGAGCCTCGGCAAACTGAGAAAGAGTGTAGTCAGCAAGGAGATATTCAAGGGTTTCGCTGATTTTTTTCGGCACAAATGCCTTTTCGCGATACTGCTTTGAATCAGGTCTGATTGTTTTGAAAGGTTTGCCGAAAAGCTCTTTTTCACAAAGAGCAGATGCCTTTGCAATTTTATAGGCTTTTTCGTAATCATAATTTCTGATGCCCTTCAAATATGCATCAGCCAATACGATCGTACCCGGCTCACCTACCATACAGCCTGCGTCAATGCCCATAAGCTCCCATCTCGGGAAAGATGAATTTTTCGTTTCAGCAATTTTAAGAAGAGAATTCACCTCATCATTTACAATATCGGGGCGAATTACAGTCAGCAGAGGAAACTCACTTCTGTAAACGTCCCAACCGCTGAACATTGTGCGGTGAATGTATTTTTCAGACTGTAAAATTTTTCCGTCAAGGGGAAATCTGCCGTCAACATCAGCAGTAATGCGAGGGTCAAGGAGAGTATGATAAAGGCACGTGTAGAAAATTTTAAGGTCTGTTTCGTCATTGCCTGTCACATCAATGTTTTCAAAAACCTTTTCCCATTCATTAAAGGCATTTTTACGCACCTTTTCAAAATCAAAATCGGGACATTCCTTCTCAAGATTTTTTCTTGCGCCCTCAAGGTCGGTGTAGGAAATACCGCATCTGATTCCGAGAGGCTCTTTTAAGTTTTCACCGAAAGATGCAAGAAGTCCTGCATCCTCGTTTTCAAAAGCTTTTATGTTTTCTTCTGCAAAGGTTTCATCTGAGAAGAACTGCATTTTCTCAGGCTTTTCAGACATTTCAAGAGAAAAATACAGGTTATATGAAATATTTCCGTGTCCCCTGCCGAAGCCTCCGCCTGCAGGCGTACAGATAATTTCACCTTCAATTTTTCTGTCGCTTACAATTTTTATCTTCTGAAAATCAGCATGGCCGCCGATTCTGCGTGAAAAATTGAAGATTACTTTTGCATCTGAATTTTCAGGATATGTAAATTTCAGCATACCTGTGCGGTGAGTAACAGACATCTCCGCGGCGATGCCGTATCTTTCAAGGAAAACGGAATAATATCCCGCTTCGGCTTTTTCTTTTTCATGAGAGAAAGGAGATTTCCACCCTTCCGCTCCTTTTTTGAAAGGAATTTCTGCATTGCTTCCGCTTCTCAGGTCGGTCTTGCCCGTAACAGGCATAATCTGAAGATTCCCAAGGTCGCCGTACCAGCCGATACCGCTCATGTGGTTGAAGCTGAAGCCTTCGATTGTATTATGGCAGTAGTTGTAGCCTGTGCCGTTGTCACCGCCTGTTACCGTGTCGGGAGAAAGCTGTACCATTCCCCCGGGTACACAAGCGCCGGGATGTGTCTTTCCGCCGCCGTGACCTTCCGGTTCATCTCCGACTGTTCCTATCGTGGGATCTATATAGTTCACCTTTGACATTTTAATCACCCTTGCTCAATGTATGTGCTTATTTTACCGAAAAATGTTATGATTTTATAAATGGGCTGTAGAAAGCTGTAAAGTCTTTCGTTTTCAAGGAGCTCATCTTTTCCGATATTTTCAAGAATAACGTGTTCTTTATACTGAAGGTCAACTGCCTGACTGTTGTATGACCTGAAGCTTGTTTTATTATCAATAGTGTAGAAATTATAACAAAGCTTTCCGTCTGAGGTTGAACGCATGGAATTAAGAAGCGTTACATCTCCCCCTGAGAGAATATATCCGTACTCGGTTTTTGAAGAGCCGTCAAGACCTACGTTCAGCAGCAGAACCTCACTGTCTTTTGAATTAAGGAATGTTTTACCGCCGTAGATAAACGTATTGAAAACCTCAACGCCCGTGCATGATTCAAGGATAATGTAGTCTGTATAAATTCTTGTGATAGGAATGAACACATATTCAAAAAGCTTATCCTCGGTAAGTCTGCCCGAAAGCTCAGGTATGTCAAAGCTTGTGTAGCCGTTTCGCGGCAAAGTGTTTGCATTCTGAAGGCAGCCCTCAATGAACACATCATTGCAGTCTGTCATAGAAAACATACTTTCATAGCAGCAGCCTACAACCTTTTTGATGAAAGCATTATCTGAATTTTCAAGTCTTATACCGCACGATGCAAGCGTAATGTAACAGTTTGTGATATAAACATTATCAGAAGATGAATAAATCACAGGTGAAGTTTCTTTGTAATTTCCGCTTGCATCAACAGGTCCGTTAATCGGATAATCCACTCTGATTCCGTTTATTCCCGCATTGTTGCCGTCAAGAGTGATAAGCGGCTCGCAAGATTTATCATAGCCGTAATATGAAATAATCAGAGTACCGCTGCTGTTATCACGCTGACAGCGTGTGGCTACGGAAGATGAACCTCTTAGCTCTACGCCTGACGGCACCTTTACAGGATTATCAAAACGGTAAAGACCTCCCGGAAGATAAACGACTCCCCCTGTTTTGCCCGCTTCGTCAAGCTTCGCCTGAACCGCCTGAGATGCATCGGTTTTACCTGTCTTATCTGCCTCAACTATATACAGATTACTTACAGGCTTTTCATAGGTTTCATCATAAGACGGAGCTAAAACACTTGTGTCTGTTTTATACGCACGGATATTTTCGCCTTTGACCTTTCCTTCTGTTTCCACGTTTGTAAGAAGCATTGCATTTTTACCGGGGTCGAAAATCGCATACTTTTCTCCCTCGATTCTGCCGTTCAGGATACCTGTTCCCCATGATTTTCCGCGGTAAACTATAATATCCTCGGGCACATAAATGCCGTAAACGCAATCGGTTATGTACAAATCCGTAAACACGCCGCTGAAAGAATAACGTATACCTTCCCTGAAAATCATGCCGTAAAGCATATCGGAAATTTTAACGTCAGCAAACTGAGGCCATTCAAGGTCGCCGATAACAAGGCCGTAACCGTTTTCGCGCGTATAAGCATCGATTTTATCTTCCTCAGGCGGATTGAACTTTTCCCCTGCCTCTGCCCAATATTTACTGTCAATGTACAAGGTTTTCACGGTATCAACGTCTGCCGAATTGTGAGAATTAAGTCCCTCATAAAGACACGTTCCCTTTACATTCTCAATCGTCAGCATTTCATGGCACTCATAAATTCCGTTCTCGCATTGGGAGCTGGCACCGATACCTCTGTACGAATTTATGAGAGTACAGTTTTTGATTGTGTGGAGCATATAATCTCCGTTTCCCACAACGTAAAAAGTATAGGGATAGGGCTTTACATTTTCCATTGTCTGCTCAGGATACCACACTGTCAGTCCTACTGCACCTGCGCTGGCACCAACTGTAAAAAGTGAAGGCAGCATAGAATCACTGCTTTCAACATCAGCAATGATTATTGTGCCGTATTCCTTGCCCTCATCGGGGTCCTGATAATCGCCGCGCAGTGTTACAAACTTGCGGATATAAACGTTACCGGTAAGTCTGTATTCTCCCTTTGGCAAGAACACTGTACCGCCGCCGTTTTCAGCACAAGCATCAATGGCTTTCTGCAAAACAGCAGTAACATCCTCAGCACCTGTATTATCTGCACAATACGGCGCTTCTGTCAGAATTATATCAGCAATAACAACGTCATCCGTAGGATATACTGTTTCTGCAATAGTCGGTGTCTGCGTATTTTCTTCTGCAAAGCATACAGGCGCAAAGCTTGCGAAAAGCACAGCGCACAATATGAAAGATATAAGTTTTTTCATGGTTTTTGCCCCCTTATGTCGATTGAATTAATTTTACCACAAAAGGAGTCTATTGTAAATATTGACTTTTTCTTTTCCTTATGTTAACCTAAAATCAATCCGTGAATTGGAGTGATTTTAATGGAAAAATATTTTGATTTATATTATAAATACGGAGAGAATCCGTCCTTCTGCTACAGAAGCGGTAAAACCGTGTATGAAGAAATGCTCGTACACGGCGGACTTGTTTCCTGCGGCTGGAATGACGCGGGATATCCTCTCAATCTTCTTCAGAAATGTTCCGCACGATTTGATAAGAAATATTTTGCAGAGCCTTTCGCTTTCAACATTGAGCTTGACGGACAAAGTCTTGATTACGGTCTTGAAAAGGTTGATTTCAAGACAGAGAAAAGTGATGAAAATTTAAAGTGCGTTCTGACTCTCAGAAGCAGGCTCAAGCCTGTAGAAATCAGAGTTCACACTCTTCTTGACGGCACCGCTGTGTTTACAAGATATCTTGAAATCGAAAACCTGTCTGACTCCTGCATGAATCTCAGCCGTCTTACAGTTCTCGGCGGCGGTATTGAAATGATTGAAAAAGACAGGTTTACGGATTCGGAAGATCCCGATGAACTTTATTCTCTCGGATATTTCTGCAATGATAGCTGGGGCAGAGAGGGCGAATTTGTGTGGAGAAAGCTTTCTCCCGAAGTCACATCAATTGACACACGATTTCACCGTGACCGTTTCCGCCATCCTCTGCTTTTCATCAGAAATAATCTGACAGGCAAAATCCTGTTTATGCAGACTGCATTCAGCGGCGGCTGCCGTTTCACAGTGGATTACAACGCACAGAAAGACAGAAACATCACCCGTCTTTCCTTTAAGGCTGAAATCATGTCCCACAAGCCTATGCTTGTTTTAAAGCCTCACGAAACATTTACCTCACCCGAAGTTCATATCGGCAGTGTTTTCGGTGACGTTGACGAGGCTGTAAACGAAATGATTTCGCATATCAGAAAATCGGTGTTCACTCTCGCTGACGGAAAAGAAGCACTTGTAGGCTGCGGAATGGGTGCTGAGCACGATATGACACTTGATACAAGCAAAGCTTACATACGCCAGTTTGCCGAAATGGGCGGCGAGGTTTTCATCGTTGACGCAGGCTGGGAATGTCCTCCCGACAAAGAGGGAGAATGGGGTGTCTACAACGGCAGAAATGTGCCTGACAAAGACAGATACCCCAACGGTCTCAAGGAAATTTCAGATTACACTCACGAAAACGGCATGAAATTCGGACTCTGGGTTGATATCGAAACCGCAGGAAAGATGAGCGGTATTCACGAAATTCACCCCGAATGGTTTTCTGTCAATCCCTTTGGCGAAGCAAGTCCCAAATATCTCGACATGTCCGTTCCCGAAGTTGCAGAATGGGCAGAAAGCGAGCTCGAAAGAATTATAAAACAATACGAGCTTGACCTTCTCCGCGTTGACCATAACGTTGATTTCACTGAATATTTCGGCATAAGGGAAAACGAGTATTCCCTTCCCGAATGTGTAACACTCCGCCATGTAAATGCAGTTTATAAAATGTATGAAAATCTCAAAAAGAAGTTCCCTCATGTGATTTTTGAAAACTGTGCAGGCGGCGGTGCCAGAACGGACCTCGGAATGATGAAGAATTTCAACCACACATGGGTTTCCGACTGTCAGTGCGCTCCCCATTCAATTCTTATCACCAACGGCATGACAATGGCTCTGCCGCCTGAGAGAGTTGACAGACTTTTTGCAGGAATGGGCTGTCACTCCTACGGCTCATTTGACCTGCAGATGCGAAACTGCATGCTCACTCACATGTCGCTGAACGTCATCGCTCCACCTGATGCGGAAATTAACCGTGAGCAGATGGAATTTGTCCGCCACAGTGTCACTTTATATAAGAATTTTATCCGTCCGTTCCTTTCCGAGGCGAAGGTTTTCCACCACACACCCGATGTAAAAAAGAATGAATTTTCCGTTCTTGAAATTGCATCTCCGGATTCATCAAAGGGTGCAATTACTGTTTTTGCTCTTTCAAATATAAAAGGCGAAAAAATCATTAAAGCAAAAGGTGCGGATGTGAGCAAAAATTATAAGGTAACTCTTGACAACGACAGAGTAAGCTTCAACATTTCGGGAAGAGAACTGAAGCAGACGGGCATTACTGTTTCCATCCCCTCTCCCATGTCATCAGAGCTTGTGCTTTACGAAGAAGCAGAATAATTCAAGCGAAAAATCCCCTCAGTAAGAACCTGCTGTTTTACCGACTCCCCTTGTGCAATTTCCAAGGGGATTTTTTATTTGCCTGTTGTATGAATTCTGATGCAATTTGCCATTTTGCTGTCATCCTTAATCTCTCAGAACGGAAAAAATTCACTTTCAAAATCTCGCATCAATATAAATCGGACAGTGGTCAGAAGCAGTAAGTGCAGCTTCGTCTGCAACGGTATCGTAATAAAGCACATCCGCTTCGGGCGATACGAAAATATGGTCAATTGACTGTACTGTATTTATATGGCTCTCGCGGTAAGATACAGTGCCTAATTTCCAGTAGCCTGATGTGTAGTCATCAGCAGTGCCTGTGCCGTCACCAAGGTGTGTAGTTGATGCCACAAGTCCCTTTTTCTCCGCTGAAAACTTTGAATCATTAAAGCCTGTCAGTTCAGTGAAAACATGGTATTCATTTCCGTTTTCACGGGTGTTATAGTCGCCTGTGCAGAACATGGGAAGGTCATATTTTTCTTCAAGCATAGCGATAAGACCTGACATTTCGATTGCCTGATGAACACGTCTGTCAGAGGTTAAATCCCAGTGAGTTGAAGTGACGATAAATCTTTTTTCAGGATTATCTTTCATCTCGAAAATTGCCCACATGAAATTACGGCAATTCTCGTTATAATTCACGACATAAGCCGACTGTCCCCATTTGACAAGATTTACGGTTTCAGTGTTGTAGACGATAGTGGAATAATTCACTTCACCCCATATTTTGTTTTTGCCCTCGTTTACAAACTTATATGTGCCGAACTCTTCCGTAAGAGTTGCGTACCACTCTGCGTTTACCTCCTGCAAGCCTGCAACATCGGGAGAATATCTCATAACAACATCACGCATCAGGTCTTCTCTCTCCGAAACCTTAGGCTTATTGCTCCAGTCGCTTGCAAGGATGTTGAAGGACATTACGCGGATATCCGAGCCTTCCGCTCTCACGCCCGCATTTACGTCTTTATCGTAAAACGTATCCGTAAACGCCCATTTCGCCGTGAGAGTAACGTCTTCGGATACCGTATCATTTTCAAAATCCCATTTTGTTTTGCCGTTATACCAGCCTGTGAAAACAAGTCCTCTGTTTTCAGGCTCTTCAGGTGGTGTTATAAGCGAGCCTTCCTCTGCAACGAAGGAATATGACGCGTTACCGTTTGCAAAATCAAATGTCACATCAATAACTCCGTTGTCCTCAGGTGTTACGGCAAAGCCTCCGCTGTTCAGAACCTGAACAATCTGAAAAACTGCCACAAGATAAGAAAAAATCACTTTAAGCATAAACGGCACCTCCGAAATTTTTATATTTTTATGTTAGCACACATTTACATTTTTGTCTACTTTTAATTGACTTTTTTCTTTTCCATATATGTAGTAGTCTTAGTAACAATTATAGGGGGCTTTGCTCATGTGGCAGATTATCAGAGTATTTGTTGCAGTTTTTGTAACTTTTAAAACACTTTTTGCAGGCGCGCTGAACGGCGTTGCACCAAAGGGTATTGATAAGTACAGAGGCACCGTTCTCTTGTGTTAAATTTTATGACACGGAGCAACCGTCCCTTGTGTTCCGCATAATTTTTGTTCACTGCTTGTTCCTCACTTGAAAAGCACTGAACGATTATGGTAGAATAAAATTCATAAAGGCGGTGGTTGAAATAAAAGTTTTTGTTCCCACATATTTTGATAAATTCAGGTGTATTGCAGAAAAGTGTCCCGATACCTGCTGTATCGGCTGGGAGGTTGATATTGACCCGAAAACAGCCGAAAAATATACGGAAATCAGCGGCGGGCTTGGCTATAAAATCAAAAAACATCTGACTTCTGACGAAACAGGCTGTCACATTTTTACACTATGCGACGGTGACAGATGTCCTTTCCTGAATGAGCGTAATTTATGTGAAATACAGTCGGAAAAAGGTGAAAAGCTTTTAAGCAAGACCTGCACGTTTTTTCCCAGATTTTTTGATGATTTCGGAAATTTCCGTGAAATGGGACTCGGTTTCGGCTGTCCTGAGGCTGCAAGAATAATACTCGCAGATAATGAGCCTTTTTCTTTGAAATTCCATGATGAATGTCCTGATGAAGATGCTGATATTGACGCGGATCTTCTTGACGATTTGCTTGTTTTAAGAGAAGCAATTTTTGCCGTTCTTGAAAAAGAAGAACTGAGCTTCAAAAATAAGATTGAAAATGTACTGTATCTTGCAAGAGATTTTCAGAAAAACCTTGACGGCGATGATTTTTCTGATGAAACACAGCACAGAGATTTTACCTCTTGTCTGGCACTCCTTGAAAACATGGAATACATAAGTGAAGAACGCAGAAACTTTGCAGAAAAGCTCAAAACAAAAAGGCTCTCCGAAAACATACCTGACATTCACAGAAGCGATTTTGAAAAGCTGATGAAATATTATATTTTCAGATATCTTTTAAAAGCCGCATACGATTACGATGTGCTGACAAAAGTGAAATACGGCGTTTTCGCGTCGGTTGTTATTAGCAGAATTTACTCATTTTTTGAAAATCCCGATTTCGAAACACGGGTTAAAATTATGTACAGCTTCTCCAAAGAAGTTGAATATTCAGACGTGAATATGGATTTGCTTGATGAGATGATGTACAATAATTTCGGCACGGAAGACCTGATAAAGTTGCTGTAATACATTACCGATATTTTCTATTATTCATTGACTTTTTTTCTTTTCTATTATATAGTAGTCTTAGTAACAATTATAAGTTAAGGGGGATTTGCTCATGTGGCAGATTATCAGAGTATTTGTTGCAGTTTTCGTAACATTTGAAACACTTTTTGCAGGCGCGCTGAACGGTGTTGCACCAAAGGGTATTGATATGCCCGAAGCGGTTACCGGGGAATATACGCAGTATGTTGACCCCTTTATCGGAACAGGCGGTACACCGTGGACATGCGGAATGGTCAGTCCTGCGGCTTGTGCTCCCTTCGGTGCAGTAAGACTGGGACCTGATACCTCTTTTATCGGCGGTGCTTACATTGTCAAGACAAACACCTCAGGCTATTACTACGAACAGGGACACATTCTGGGCTTCAGCCACTCAAGACTTTCAGGCACAGGTGCTGAAGATTACGGAATTTTCAGAATCACTCCTGCTGTCGGCAACAAGGAAGCGGGTGTTATCCCCTATTCTCATAAAAATGAAGTAGCATCTGCAGGATATTATGCAGTTTATCTCAAATCTCTCGGCTGTCTTGCTGAAATGACGGCAACTGAACATACAGGCGTTCACCGCTATACCTTCAATCATTCAAAGGATGCACGGCTTTCACTTGATGTTACAAGTGCTTTCAACAACAGGTACTCAGAAAAAGGCTTTGCTGAATATGATGAGGAAACAGGTATTCTCACAGGCGGTGCAGAGCTTCACGCAGCTTTCTCTGACAGATATGACGGGCTTCCCTGTTACTTTGCGCTGAAAGCTGATAAGGAAATCAAGTCATGTACAATTTCAGGTGATGAAACAAACCTTATTGCAGATATTAACTTCGGTGACCTTAAGGATGAAAGCGTTGAGATCAAAGTGGGCATCAGCTTTGTAAGCGTAGAAAACGCACTTCTCAATCTTGAAACAGAAACAGAAGGTCTTGACTTTGACGGTGTAAGACAAAAAACTGTTGATTCATGGGAAAATCACCTTTCGCTTATTGACATTGAAAGCACAGACGAGGATATCAAAACTACTTTCTACACAAATCTTTACCACACAATGGTAATGCCTACAAACTTCACTGATGTGAACGGTGAATACTTAGGCTTTGACAAACAGGTTCACACGGCAGAAGGCTATACTTACAGAACAGACCTTTCACTCTGGGACACATGCAGAAACACTCATTCTCTTTACATGCTCATTGAAGGCGAGGTTCAGAACGATTGCCTTAACAGCCTTGTGGAAATGGCGAAGACAGGCGGTTCGCTTCCTCGCTGGCCTATGGGTGCAGGATATGCTTCCTCAATGATCGGCGACCCTGCAAATATTGTCATTGCCGAAAGCTACCTGAAAGGCTTTACTGATTTTGACGTGGAAACGGCTTACGAATATATGAAAAAATCATCTGACGGCAAGGTCAGCAAGTCAGGCAGAGATTTCGTTGATGAGTATAACGAATACGGCTTTGTCCCCAATGATATCGCAAGCGGAAACAAATCTGTCAGCCGCACGCTGGAATATTCATGGGAAGATTCTGCAATTGCAACTCTGGCGACTGCTCTCGGCAGAACCGAGGATGCTGAAAAGTACACTGCAAAATCAATGTACTACAAAAATACATTTAACCCCGAAACAAAATATTTCCAGGCAAGAAATTCAGACGGCACCTTCAACGACCATTTCAGCCCCTACATCACCACCTTCTATGATGCAATTATGATTGAAAAATATGCTGACAGCTACTGCGAGGGCAGTGCAAGACAGTGGAGATGGAGTGCTCTGCAGGATATTGACGGCATGATTGAGCTTTTCGGCTCAGAAGAATATTTTGTATCAGAGCTTGAGTCTTTCATGGAAGATGCAGCCCCCACAAGAGCTTTCCTTGATCCCGGCCACGGCTACTGGATAGGAAATCAGCATGACATTCACACACCCTACCTTTTCTCAAACGCCGGAAGAGCAGACCTTACTCAGAAATGGGTACGCTGGACACTGAAAAACCGTTTCAGCACTGACATCAACGGTCTTGACGGCAACGATGACGGCGGAACTCTCGGCGCGTGGTATGTTTTCTCCGCTATGGGCTTCTACCCCTTGGCAGGCACCGACAAATACTGGATAGGCTCTCCCAACCTTGACAGTGCCGAAATCACTCTTTCAAACGGAAACACTCTTAAAATGACAGCACTGAATCAGAGTGATGAAAACATTTATGTCGAGAAAGTAACTTTGAACGGGGAAGAGCTTACAGGCACATACATCACACATGAACAGCTTATGGAAGGAGGAAAACTCGTTTTCACAATGAGTTCTGAAAGCTGATTATGCAATACTTAAAAGCCATTATTTCATTATTTGAGGTTTTCCTTTTCAGCCTTGGTGTTTTTCCTGCAAGCACGGAAATTGACTACGGCGGTGACGAGTATATTGCCCCTGAAATCATAACGGAAATGTTTATCGTGAAAAACGGTGAAAGCGATTTCGTTATCGCAACTGAGGAAAATCCCGATGATTGTATTGTTACCGCGTCTGAGGAGCTGCAGACTTACATTGAAAAGGTTTCAGGCGCTCGTCTGAACATTGTAAGAGAAAATGAAATCACAAGCGAGGACAAGGCAATTCTCCTTGGCAATACAGAAATCGGAAAAAGCATCAAGGAAATTGATACATCTGCCATAAAAGAAGACGGGTTCAGATTTTTTGCCGACGGCACTCACCTGCTTATTGCGGGGGAAGACAGCAGAGGAACACTCTACGGAGTTTACACTTTCCTTGAAGACTACATGGGTATCCGCTGGTACACACCCAAGCTTGAAAAAGTTCCCGAAAGCAAAAATATTGTAATCGACGCAAACCTTGACAGACTCGTTGAGCCATCCTTTGCGATACGCAGAAACAGTCCTGCTTACGCTGACGACCAATACAGAGCAAGGAACAAAACCAATGTTTCCTTCTACTACGAAGCGGAAGAATACGGCGGTGCACTCACTTACGTTCTGTGGGATGTGACCTTAAACAAGCTTGTTCCCGATTCACTTTTTGCAGAGCATCCCGAATATTTCGCCATGAATACTGACGGCACAAGAACCACAGACCATGTGTGCCTTTCAAACCCTGACGTTCTCTCAGTTGCAGTTGAAAACGCAAGAAAATACATGAGAGAATGTGAAAGAGAAACTACTGACCACATCCACATCGGTCAGAAGGATAATTCAAACTATTGCCACTGCGAAAGCTGTACTGCACTTTATGAAAAATACGGCAGCGTATCAGCTCCCACAATTATATTTACAAATAATTTCGCAGATGCACTTGACGAGGAATTCCCCGAATATACTTTCACTTTCTACGCTTATAACGAAACTGAAAGACCGCCTTCGGACTTAACTCTCACCTGCAACGAAAACGTTGTCCCTGTTCTCTGCGAGCTTCATCACGCATGCAGAAGCCACACCCTCGGTACCTGCGGAGCAATCGACGACAATCAGATTGAGAGTGAGTTCCTCAACCTTTACGGTGATAATGAGGACTATATTGCACAGGATTTCAAGGACTGGACTGAAATCGCAGACAGAACTTACATTTACGATTATACAATCAACTTCCTTTTCTCTGCACAGTTTTTCTCAAACTTTGAAACAATGCAGTCCACAATGAAATACATGTATGACATCGGCATCACAGGCTACGTTTACAACTGCGGCGACGGACATTATGCCGCCTTCAACGATTTACGTAACTATCTTCTCGCAAAGCTTCAGTGGGACGTAAACGCTGACGTTGAATATCTTATGATGGATTTCCTTTCTTTCTATTACGGCGAGGAAGCGGCACCGTATATCAAGGAAATCATTGATATCCAGACAGGTCAGATAAAGGCAACGGCTCACGCATTTGACTTTGACTGGCATTATCAGTCAGGATATTATCCCGTTTCAAAGATAAACAAGCTTGACAGATTGTGGGAAAAGGCTTGCTCTGCAGACATCACAGATGAGCAGAGATTCAGAGTGGAAAAAGACAGCCTGAGCTGGGAATTTTTCAAAGCCAATCAGTTCCTCGGCGAATACTTCTTCCTCAATCCCATGAGGATGCAGGCACAGGAAGAACTTTATGACGAGCTTATCGCCCACGGAATTACAAGGGTTTCTTCTTTCTCAACTCTTCCCACAGACAAAGCTGACATAAACTTTATCCAACGACCCATTAACTGGGAATAAAAAAATCCCTACCGAGATTCTTAAGCAAAACGAATCTCGGCAGGGATTTTTAATGCAGAATATGTATTGTAAGGTTGCGCTTGCTCTCAACCTCAGGATTACATAAAAATTAACAATTCACGCCATGTCGATTATTCACTTTTCAGTTTTTCTATGTATTCCTTATCTTTCTTTGAAAGCTCTGCTTTTTCTATCATATCGGGGCGCTTATGAAATGTTCTTTCAAGGGACTTTTCATGGCGCCATTTTTCTATATTTGCATGGTGTCCTGACAGGAGAATTTCAGGAACCTGTCTTCCTCTCCACTCAAAGGGACGCGTATACTGAGGATATTCAAGAAGTCCCGAATAATGGCTCTCATCTTCAAAACATTCGTTATCTGAAAGCACCCCGGGAATCATTCTTGCAACACTGTCAGCAAGAACAAGTGCAGGCAACTCCCCTCCTGTGAGAACATAGTCACCGATTGATATTTCTTCGTCAACCAGCTCCTCAATAACCCTTTCGTCTACACCCTCATAATGGCCGCAGAGGAGAACGATGTTTTTCATCTCTGAAAGCTCTCTCACCTTTCTCTGAGTCAGCACATTTCCCTGAGGCGACATGTAGATAAGGTATGGCCTCTCCCCTGTTTCCTCGCAGATATGCTCAAAGCATGAGGCAATGGGCTGAGTCTGCATTATCATTCCCATACCACCGCCGTAGGGAGAATCGTCAACGCGGTTATGCTTATCCTCTGTAAAATCTCTTATGTTGAGGCAATTGATTTCAACATAGCCGTTCTCTCTCGCTCTGCCCACAACACTGGAGTTCAGCACGCTTTCACACATTTCGGGAAAAAGCGTCATTATGTCAATTCTCATCGTCAAAAATTCCTTTCATGGGACGGATAAGGATTTTCCCCTCTTCAACGTCAACGGATATTACAACATCCTTGATTGCAGGAATAAGATACTCCTTGCCGTCCTTCTCAATGTGCCAGACATCATTTGCACCTGTTTCGCTTACGTCTGAAATTATGCCGTAAACGTGCGTTTCGTCGTCTGCATCGTAAACCGTGCAGTCAATAAGCTCGGCAATAAAATAATTACCCTTCTGCAAGCGTGCATCATCACGTCTGATATACAGAATTTTGCCGCGCATTGCCTGTGCCTTTTCAACAGTGTCGATGCCGTCTACCGTAAGCAACGCTACGTTGCCGTGCTCTCTCGCACCTTTCACGTCAAGGCATTTTTCACCCTTTTCGTCAAGGTAAAGTTTTTTGAATTTTTTAAGAAATGCAGGACTGTCGCACCACGGATTGACTCTCATTTCTCCGCGTACTCCGTGTGTTCCTACAATTTCGCCTACTTCAAGAAAATCTTTTTTCATTCTTCATCCTCCGAGGAAACAACCTTGGCATCCCCTTCGATTTCGCCGTTTTCATTGATAATTGATTTATATTCCTTCGTCACGCCGATAAACGTAAGAAGGTTTGAAACACCTGCCGCTATCGTCACACCGCCCACAATTCTCAGCATTGTGTTAACACTGAGACCGGGATTGATGACAAATACGATTCCGAGTATAATTTCCACCATAGCGGAAATGAAAATTGCAAGATAATTTTTCATGCCTGATTTTTTAAGGCTCAGTGCATTGCGCATTTTTGAAATGCCGTCAACCATAATGATTACGCCGAAAACGCTGACGATAAAGTTTGAAACGACGTAGGGACGGGTGATTATATAAATGCCTGCAAGGGCAAGCAGTATCCCAATCGTAAGACCGAAAACCGTAGTCTTTTTTCCCTCTTTTTTTGAAAAATAGTTGATTGTTTTTGTAGCACCGAAGCCGACTGCCAGAGCGCCTGCTATGTAGCCCGCAATGTTGGCTACCTTATCGGGAAAAATAATAAGCAGAACGCCGAGAAGCACAAATCCGAGAAGCGCTAAAATACTGTTTTTTCTGATGTTGTTCAAAAAGGATTTCATAAAATCACCTCAATTTTGATTTTTCGGGCGGATGATATCCGCCTTGCATTTGTTTCTTACATAAAGTCAAAATCCGGCAGTAACAATAACTGCCGGATTGCACAGGGTGAATCAATCAATTTCTACCTTAACCTTAACATCCTTGCGGATTGCAGCAGCACGCATAACTGTGCGGATTGCTTTTGCAATTCTTCCCTGTTTGCCGATAACTCTGCCCATATCGTCGGCAGCTACGCTAACATGGAAAACTGTAAGGCCTTCTTCTTCGGTTGTTGATGATGTGACCTTCACTTCGTCGGGAGACTCAACGAGACCCTTAACGATTGATACCAACAATTCTTCCATTGTCGATTCCGTCCTTTCTTTCCGTCGTATTCAAAGTATTGTCTTTTTCACGCGGAATTATTCGCCACATTCAGTCTATTAAAGAATGTTTTCTTTCTTAAGAATAGCTTTAACTGTATCTGTGGGCTGAGCACCGTTTGAGATCCATTTCTTTGCCTTTTCAGCATCAATTTTAACCTCTGCAGACTCTGTCATGGGGTTGAAGTAACCGATTTCTTCGATGAATCTGCCGTCACGGGGATATCTTGAATCCGCAACTACTACACGATAGAAAGGTGCTTTCTTAGCGCCCATACGACGCAATCTGATTTTTACTGCCATTTTTGTTTCCTCCATTTGATTATATAAATTATTTTTATAAACTGACTGAAAGTTCTTGCCGCTTTATCGACAATCTATATATTGAAGCCGTTCATGTTGCCAAGCTGTGACATATTAAAACGTCTTCTCTTTTTCTTTGAGCCTGACTTGCCGCCCAGCTGTTTGAACATCTTCTGCATCTGCTTGAACTGAGCAAGAAGCCTGTTAACATCCTCAACCGTCTGTCCGCTGCCTGCCGCAATACGGCGTTTTCTTGAGGGATTTATAATTTCCGGCTTTTCTCTCTCCTGAGGTGTCATTGATTCAACAAGTGCGCGGAGTCTGTCAAACTTTCTCTCGTCAATGTCGATATCGTCAACCTTTTTGCCGAGACCGGGAATCATTTTAAGTGTATCCTTAATCGAACCCATTTTTCTGACCTGTTCAATCTGTTCAATAAGGTCGTTGAGGTCAAACTTGTTTTCACGAAGCTTTGCTTCGAGCTCTGCCGCTTTCTTCTCGTCGATTGACTGCTCAGCCTTTTCAATAAGTGAGAGCACATCGCCCATGCCGAGAATACGTGATGCCATTCTGTCGGGGTGGAAAACATCAAGGTCTCCGAGCTTTTCACCGATACCGACGAATTTGATGGGTTTGCCTGTAACCGCTCTTGCCGAAAGAGCCGCACCGCCTCGTGTGTCACCGTCCAGCTTTGTAAGAACAAGACCGTCAATTCCGAGAGCCTCATTGAAAGAAGTTGCAACATTCACTGCATCCTGACCTGTCATTGCGTCAACAACAAGGAGAATTTCGTGAGGATGAACTGCACTCTTGACGCTCTTAAGCTCCTGCATAAGCTCTTCATCTATGTGAAGTCGACCTGCAGTATCAAGGAACACGTAGTCATAGCCCTGGTCCTTAGCAAGCTTGATTGCGTTTTCAGCGATTTTAACAGGATTTTCAGTACCCATTTCAAAAACGGGAACGCCTGCCTGTTCGCCCACAACCTGCAACTGCTTGATAGCGGCAGGTCTGTAAATATCACACGCAACGAGCAAGGGACGGTGTCCCTGATTTTTAAGCATCAATGCAATTTTAGCACTGTGTGTAGTTTTACCTGAACCCTGCAGACCGCACATCATAACCACCGTGGGCGGATGGTTTGCAACTGCAAGACGTGATTTTGTACCGCCCATGAGAGCCGTCAGCTCTTCATTAACGATTTTAATAACCATCTGTCCGGGAGTCAGACTCTCCATAACCTGTGCACCGATAGCACGCTCTGTTACGGTTTTAGTGAAGTCTTTGGCAACCTTGTAGCTGACGTCTGCTTCCAAAAGTGCAAGACGTACCTCGCGCATTGCCTCTTTAACATCGCCTTCAGTAAGACTTCCTTTACTTTTTAACTTTTTAAACGCTTCTTCAAGCTTGTCGGCAAGTCCTTCAAAAGCCATGTTTTTTCTCCTTTACCGTTTTTTACTCTCCTGTCAGTTCACCTGAAAGAGTTCTTATCTTAACAGTTAAGTCGCTGATTTCTCTTGAGAGTGATGTCTGCATATTTATTCTGCTGATTTCAGATGCACATTCGCTGATACGTTTTGCATTTTCGTTTATTTTCCCGAAACGCTCTGCCATTTTCAGCTTTTCTTCCATTTCAAAGAGAAGTGACTCTGCTCTTTTTATAGAATCCCTTACGCCCTGTCTTGTAATGCCTTCATTTTCGGCAATTTCAGCAAGGGACAGATCCTCGTCATAATAGAGGGAGATGAAATCGCGCTGTTTCTCAGTAAGAAGCTCACCGTAATAGTCAAGCAAGACGGCTATCTGCAGGTTTTTCGCCACAAGAAACAACTCCTTTCGCTCTCATTAAACCTTTCCGAAAACAAGGTGTAAAGTTCCTGCACTTTACAGCCTCACTATTATACAACACCAAACCGCATCTGTCAATAGTTTTCGGAGCTTTTTTGTGAAATTTCCATTAATAATTTCACCGTTATCTTTCCGATTGCCTAATCAATATCAAAAATCCCGCAACACTGACGTATTTCGGGATTTTTTCATTGTATTCGATTGAAAAGTTTATAAAAAGAAGAAACGGGCACATAAAAAACGGAACTAATATAGCCGTGATATTTTATTGAGAAGTGGCATTTTTAATCAACTCACTGATTTTCAGATTATTCTTCGGGAACAAGCTTATTGTTCTCAATATCGTTCTGAAGGAACTGAGGATAGTCGGCATTTGAGTAAACAGTCTGGATGCTGTCGTCATTTTCCTGGAACCATCTGTAAAGTGCCTGATGTCCCTCATGTGTTGTGCAGTGCATCATGTCCTTGACAAACCATGTCTGTTCGGGAAGCGCACATGTTGATGCGTCGATTCTGCCGTCGGGTGAGATGTGGTCGTGAGCGCAGGAAGTATCATTCTGCTTGTAATCTGCAGGAAGTGTTTCTGCATGGTCAGCAACTGTTGCACCTACTGACGAATACATTGTGTCAACTGTTCCGTCCGAATCGTTTCTCCATGCTGTTACGAGAGGTGTTCTCTGAACATTGGTTGCGGAAACTATCATTACGGGAACACCGTCAGCAATCAGACCGTTAAGAATTTCGTCAGCCTTCTGCTGTACACCGTAGTGGTACGCATCAATTCTTGCAACCAACTCTGCATTGGGGTTATCACCGAGCATGAATTTCTTTGCGTCCTCGTAATATTCATCGGGTACGAAGGACCATATACCGCAGTTTGACTTGAAGATGGGGATAAGTGCGCCTTCATAAACCTTGTCGACAAGCTTTTCAACAAGTCCGCCTGCAAAGTCAGTAAGAGCTTCAAAAACTCCGAAGAAATTGAGTGCTTCAACGAGAACTGTAAGAATATCGCCGCCAACTCCCGGTACCATTGTTGTAATAGCAGTTGAAGCGTATCTGTAAAGAGCTGTGGGATTTATTTCAACCTCACCGCAGAAAAGTGCGCCTGCAACGGCTGTACCTTTAATGGGGCAGTTCTGGAAAATTACTGATTTGATGTCGTCATGGCCGTACTTTGAGAAATAAGCCATTGCCATTACACCGCCCATTGACGATGCCTTGAAGCGTACCTTATCGTGACCTGTAAGCTCTTTTACATGCTCAACATAAGCATTAAGGTCATCTGCAACTGTCAGGGGGTCAGCACGGAAATCGTAGCCGAAATAATAGCTGTAATCAAGTCCGTGAGTTGGGTCTGCGGGAAGCTCTTGCTTTGTTGTGATGTCAGCAGTTGATAAACCGTTTTCAGCGTTTGCAAGCGAGCCGAAAACACCGTAAACCGAGGACACAAGACTGTCACCGAAAGAGTCATAGTCGCCGTCAGCAAGAAGCTTTACGATAGGAATGATAAGTGAGCCTACCATTTTGACATAAGCTTCTGTTTCGGGGCGAAAAACTACCTGCTCATCTTCAGTGCCTGCATCCTTATAAAGTGTTGCACTGCCCAGAGCCGCAACATAAATTACGGGCTCTTCGCCGCAGTCGCACTTTCCTGCTGCCGCAAAGGTTGGTGCTGCAAGTGAAAAAACTGTTGCAAGCACGAGAAGAATTGAAACTGAAATGCGTGTGATTTTTTTCATTTTTCTGTCTCCTTATATTTTCTTTATCTGACCGCCGTTTTCTCTTGATTCATCTGCAAGGAAAACAACGAGATGTCCGAGAAGTGATGTGTCGATGCTTGTGCAGGAAATTGACATTTCATTATCTCTTACATAACGGACAAAGTCCTTCACAAGCTCAATGTCACCGCCGCCGTGGCTGTCATCTCCAACTTTTGTATCGACACTTTCCCTGTCAAATTCGCACCCGGGGGCAGGATTTATTTTCTGAACTGTGAAAACACCGTCCTCACAGTTTCCGAAAATTTCGCCCTTGGTGCCTGTAATATGTATTGTTCTCAGCCCTCTTGAGGCGCCGCCTACCATGTTGTGAGTTCCCGTCGCTCCGTTTTCAAAATTCACAAGCACGCTCTGGTGGTCAACCACGTTGTTATCGCTCTTATATGCACAAACTCCGTAGGGTGAGGTTTTGAGAAGCTCTTTTTTATCTTCAATCGTGGGGTTTTCAAGATGTTCAAGCTTATCCCATACATAGAATGACCATCTGTCGGGGTGGTCAATATAAATTCTCTTTGCAGAATAAAGGCATGTGTCAACCAACGGACAGTCTGCAAGACATCTTGTTCCTGAATTTTCGGGAGCATTTTTTGTTCTGAACTGAATGTTACTTCCGAAGGAGGAAACAGAAACAGGCTTGTTATCCCCCATCATCCACACCATGATATCAATGTCATGACAGCATTTTGCAAGGAGCATTGAGGCATGGCACCTGTCGGAATTATTCCACTTTCCTCTTACATGGCTCGTTGACATGTGGTGGTAGCTGACAAATTCCGATGTCTGTATGTTCAGAATTTCACCGATTTCGCCTGCCGCTACCTTTTCCTTTATCTTTCTGTAGAAAGGAGCGTATCTGAGAACGAAGCAGACCATCACTTTTCTTCCGTATTTTTTTGCAGCTTCGGCAAGCTCTCTTGCTTCCTTTTCGTTCACCGCAAAGGGTTTTTCAAGAAGCACATCATATCCCGCTTTTAAAAGGGGGAGCGTTGTTGCAACATGAATATGGTCCATCGTACCGTTGATCACGGCATCTGCAAATTTCGGAGCCGATGCCAGCTCCTCTGCCGAAGAAAACTGATGCTCTTCGGGAATGGAAAACTTTTCCGCAATCATTTTACGTCTGCCCTCATCGGGGTCTGCAACGCCTGTAATTTTAAGCATTGAGGGGTCACTTACCGAAAGCTCGGAATAGTTCATGCTTCTGTGTCCGCCGCCCACAATGACAGCTTCAAGGGGTTTTGCTTCTGACATTCTCTTTTTGCACCTTACTTTTTAAACAAGTTTCCGCCCTGAGAGTCAATGGCTACAACAAGGGGGAGATTTTCAATAACTAATTTTTTAACGCTCTCGCAGCCTAAATCCTCATAGGCTACAACGTCGCATTTTTTCACGCTCTTTGCAAGAAGAGCACCTGCGCCGCCCACTGCGCAGAAATAAACTGCACCGTTTCTTTCAATTGCACGGCAGACTTCCTCATTTCGGGGACCTTTGCCAATCATGGCACTTACGCCCTTATCAAGAAGAAGCGGCGAATACGGGTCCATTCGCGAAGAGGTCGTAGGTCCGCAGGAGCCTATCGGTAAGCCTTCGGGCGAAGGAGTCGGGCCTACGTAATAAATTACTGCGTTTTCCGGACTGTAGGGAAGCTCCTCGCCTTTTTCTATGGCTTCCTTTATTCTCTTATGAGCCGCATCGCGGGAAGTGAAAACCTCACCTGACAGATAAACTCTGTCGCCCGCTTTTAAAACATGCCTCTTCTCTTTAATTTCATTTACATTAATTCTGTATTCCATCAGATTATCACTCTTTTTGGCTCTGCCTTCTGTTTTCTGATAATTGAGCCTGCCTTTATTTCTCTCTCACAAAGGAAAGACAATTTCATCATGGCATGGGGTGCGCTTTCAATATTCTCCCCTGCCTCGTTTTTAAGCTCTGTAACCTTTACGGAGAAAGGCTCTTTACATGGCTCGACGATTTCCAGAATATCGCCGTCAAGGAATTTATTTCTCTGGACTGCATAAAGTGTACCGTTTTCCCACTTTTCACAGACGGCAACCACGTCCCATTCTCTGCGGTAACCGCCTTCGTAATAAATCTCAGCATTATCAAGGGGTGAGCCGAAATAGAAGCCTGTACAGTATTCGCGGTAGCTGACTTTCCGCATTTCCTCACGAATCCAGTCAGACACCTTGAAATCGTCTGAGGGATTTTTCATAAATTCATCAACTGCCGCGCGGTATGCGTTTGTCACTGCCGCGGTGTAATATGCAGATTTTGCTCTGCCCTCAATTTTAAATGAGGTTATTCCTGCATTTACAAGCTCGGGAATGTGCTCGATCATGCACATATCCCTTGCGTTCATAATATATGTTCCCTTATCGTCCTGTTCTACGGGAAAATAAACCCCCTGTCTTGTTTCCTCCATGATATGGTATTTCCATCTGCATGGCTGGGCACAGTCACCGCGGTTTGAATCCCTGCCCACAAGATAGTTTGACAAAAGGCATCTGCCTGAAAAGGAAACACACATTGCACCGTGGACAAAGCACTCAATATCAAGGTCTTTGGGAGTTTTTGCACGAAGAGCAGCAATATCGTCAATTGAAAGCTCACGCGCCAGAACAACTCTCTTTGCTCCCATGTCGTAAAAAGCGTTTGCAGTGGCATAATTTGTAATACCTGCCTGAGTCGAAACGTGAATTTCAGTTTTCGGAGCATACTTTTTCGCTAAAGTCAGCGTTCCGATATCCGAAATAATAAGGGCATCTATTCCTGAGCTTTCAGCCATCTGAAGAAACTCAGGAAGAAGGTCGACCTCGTTGTTTCTCGGCACTGTGTTACAGGCAAGATAAACACGTACTCCCTTTGAATGGGCATATTCAACCGCCTTGGGCAGCTCCTCGTCGGAAAAGTTTGAGGGTGATGTTCTCATTCCGAACATTCCGCCGCCAAGGTACACTGCATCTGCGCCGAAGGAAACTGCGGCTTCAAGCCTTTCAAAGTCCCCTGCAGGAGCAAGAACTTCAGGTTTTACAAAATCTTTAATCAAGAGTAAATCATCCCTATCTGATTTTTGCTACGTTAAGCTGATGCTCGTAGTCTGTTGTTGCATAGTAAACATTTCCGCTCTTATCGTGGCAGAAATAGAGATAGCTTGTGTCTGACGGGTAAAGCGCCGCCTGAATTGCATCAAGTCCCGGGTTACAGATAGGACCTTCGGGAAGTCCCATGCAAAGAGTTGTATCGTATACGTCAAGATACTGACTTGCTTTGTTTTCACCGAGCAGGTCTGTAAGATAATTTGTAACGTAAAGTGCAGTTGAATCGCACTGAAGCATGGGGTAGTTCATGGATTTTTCAAGTCTGTTATGAATTACAGACGAAATATCCGCCATCTGAGCTGAGCCTGCGGCTTCCTTCTGAATGATCGACGCAATTGTGAGAATCTCGCTTGTTGTATAGCCTAATTCCTCTGCACGCGCGGTATATTTATCAGTCCATTTTTCCTCAAAGTTATCAAGGAATCTCTTCACAATGCTTGAAGTGCTCTCACCGATAAACATATCATAGGTATCGGGGAAAAGATAGCCTTCAAGAGCAAGTGCTGTTCCTGTGTTTTCATTGTCAAGGAAAGCATAGTTATAGTCATAGTTTGCGGCACTTATAAACTTCTTATCGTCTGAGATAATCTCATAGTCCTTAAGGCGGTTCACGATCTGCGCGATAGTGTAGCCTTCGGGGAAGGTTACGCTTACCGTCTGCTCCGAGCCCGCGGAATTGTCAAGGATAACATTGAGCATACCCTCAATTCCCATTGAGCTTGAAAGGTAATATGTTCCGCCCACATAAGGCTGAAGCTTTTCCTCACCGTTCACATAGTAATAAATTCCTTCGTCGTCATAGCCTCTGAAGGCCGCGAAGAAATTACAGAACCACTTGACATTGATAAGTCCGTTTTCCTTGAAAAGAGAGATTGCCTCGCTTGTTGTGATGCCGTCGGGAATCGTGACTTCGATTTCTTCCTCGCTTACAGAGAGAGCAATTGCATCGTTGACACACTGAATTCCCACTGTTGAGAGAACAACTGTCAGAACGAGAACGCACACCATTGCGATATAGAAGGTACGTGAATACGTGTCACGCATTTTCTTAAGCTCTTCCGGAGTGAGCTTTCTTCTGCTCTTTTTCTTATTCTGTTTTTTAGGGGGAGTTTTTGAAACAGGTCTGTCCTGAGGAGCGCGGTGTCTTACACCGTCATCGCTGAACATATCAAGGTCGCCGCCGGTAAGCCTTTTTTCAGACTCCTTCTGAGCGTTATCCTGAACGGTTCTCTGCTTCTGATAATTTGTAAAATAAATTTCTCCCTTTGCCTGAGGTCTGTTTGAAACGGTATCGTGCTTCTTCATCTGAGGCTCTACAGGGTCAGAGTCAAACTCCTCAATATGAACCACGAAATTTTCAACCTTTTTTCTCCTTGACTCGGGATTGAATTCAGGCGGTCTTTTTTCAGTTTTTGAAGGCTCCGTAAAATCAGAAAGACCGTCACTGTCCTTTCCGAAAAAATCAAAATCGTCCATAAAAGACCCTCCTTTCTTTATTTAAAAGAATTACATTTTCTGTATTGACTGATAAATTTTCTCTGCCTCGTCTTTACCTGCGAACTGCTCGGCAATTTTAAGTCCGAACTCAATTGCAACACCTGCACCCTTTGCAGTGATGATGTTGCCGTCCTGAACCACGCCTTCGTCCACATATTCTGCGCCCTCAAGCTCCTTTTCAAAGCCGGGGAAGCATGTAGCTTTTCTGCCCTTTAAAAGACCTTTATGTCCCAGCACCGACGGTGCGGCGCATATTGCACAGATAAGCTTGCCGTTTTCCGATGCGTAGTCAATAAACTTCTGAGCATAAGGGGATTTTTCAATATTGAGAGTGCCCGGCATTCCGCCGGGGATCACAACTGCCTGAAGAGTTTCATCAGGTGTGATATTTTTCGCATCCGCATCGCACACAAGACCGATTCCGTGAGAGCCTACTATCATCTGCGAGCCTACCCCGAGAGTCATAACATCAAGCTCTGCACGGCGCAGCATATCAATTGCGGCAACTGCCTCAACCTCTTCAGTGCCGTCTGCCATAAATACATAAATCATATTTTTCACCCTATTCAAGATTAAGCGAAAGGAATGTGTTTCCGCTTAAATCTTCTTCCGAATCTTTATTAGAACAGTATATCATACCGCGCGGTATTTTGCAACTGTCATGTTCTGTATTTTCTCCGACAGGAATATATATTTCAGCCTTTTCCCCGCCGATTTTTTCAAGGACCGATGACACGAAAGCTTCCTTTTCTCCCTCACAGCAAAGCTCTGTTATACTTCTGCCGCTCACAACGGCATAGGAAACATACTCTCCGTCCTTCTTTTCACAGAAAACCTCGTCTGAAAACCTGAGTGCAAACTGAAAATGCTTATGGGGAAAGGAAACATAATCACCTTTGCCGAAAATTCTTTCACGCAAAGAAAGAAGTCTGTCCTTGTCCTCGCATATGCAGACGGGAACTTTTTCATCAACACGGTAAAAGGTTTTCTTTTCACAGAAGAAAAAATCGCTGAAGCCAAGCTTTTCATAATAATTTCTGTTTTTCCCGTTACTGGGAGTCAGCAGAAAAATCTCTGCTCCTTTTTTCGTTTTATATTGAGTAAGAAACTCGATTTCCTGCCTTGCAAGACCTTGTTTTCTGTAGTTTTTATCAGTGGCTACAGCGTAAAAATAAACAGCCCTGCGACATTTTATTTCACAGTCAAGGGCATAGACTGCGCTGACGATTCTGCCGTCTTCTTCACAGACATAAACATTATCTTCGCCGAGAAAGGTATCAAGAAAAGGATAAACATAATCCTTTCCGTCACCGAAGCATGAGTGCCACAGCTCATACAGGCTTTCCCTGTCATCAGATGATGCAAAACGAAACATAAGTTATCTCCTTTTGGCGTTGTATATAATACCGAGTTTCACAGGCTTGTAGCTGAGCTTTGCTTTCCTTAAGCCTTCAAGTCCCATGTCCTCTTCGCGGTTTACAAAGGTATAAGAGGAAAGCTCATTCTTCGCAAATTCGCGGTTGATCATGGGATAAGCTCCCCGAAGGTCTGAAAATGCCTTTTCAAAATGAGTGCAGAAGGTGTCCTCACTCAATTTTTCACCGAGAGTCCATGCAACGACCTCGCCGTCAACGCGAAGAGCTCCGCCTGTAAAGCCGAAAGCCGTGAAATTATCAAAGGCTCTTTTTATAACATCAAGCTCAGTGTCAACGCCGTCATCGATTTTATCCTCATTTTCCTCTATCCATTTTTCCGTCATTCTTATGCAATCTGAAAGATTTTTCTCTGTCAGACTTTCATAAGTCCAGTTATAATTTTTCTCGAAATATTTGATATGGTTCCGCTTGGAATGGTATTTTTTACCTTTAAGCTCCGCTAAATCCTCAACAAGATAGATGTAATCTGCCGAGTCCCTGTTTTCTCTGAACTCAAACATATCGGGAAATTCTTTTTCCATAAACTTTACATCTTCGGGAAGAAGTCCGTAAAAATTCAGGCTTTCTTCTTCCAGCAGTTCTTCGATAATTTTCTTTCTGTCCCCGTTGCCCTGCGGAAAGCAGTAGTTGAATTTTCCGTTTTTACCGCCTCTCGTTACAAGACAGCCATGGGCAAAGGCAACTGTAAGATTATATTCTGGTCCCCAGTTAAAAAAGGAGTTTAAACACATCTGACAGTTGTCCCCTGTCACATACTTCAAAAGTTCTCTGATTTTCTCCGCGTCATCAAGTTCGGGGGTTTTAAATTCCAACATAAATTAAAGAATCCTTTCGATGCTTGTCCTGATTTCCTCTGCAACAGACTCAATGCTTCTTGCATTTTCGCCCTCTGCACAGTCGATTCTCACCCAACCCATTTTTCCCGATGCGTAAGCTGCCGCTTCTCTGCAGGCATTGAGATAAGCTACGTTTGCCTCGTGGACATCCTTTTTGCTCTCGTTGCCCTCATATCTGCTTGTCATCAGCTTCTGTGAAATCTCAACGGGCATATCAAGGTAAATTACAAGGTCAGGCTTCGGTATTCCTATTTTATTATACTCAAAATCTTCAAGCCATTCAATGTAAGCATCCCAGTTTTCCCTCGGCTGCTTGATCATCTGGTGGTATGCGTTTGAGGTCGTGTAGCGGTCCGCAAGAATCACCCTGCCGCTTTCGTAATCGTCTTTCCATATAGTTTTAAACGATGCAAAGCGGTCTACCGCATAAAAAGCCGATGCCGCATAAGCGTTTACGTCCTCGGGATTTTTGCCGAAAGTTCCTGCAAGATACATTTTTACAAGTGCTGAAGATTCTCCGTCATAATTGGGAAGTTTAATCTGCTTATATTCAAGCCCTCTTCTTTTTACCTCTTCTGCGAGAAGGTTTATCTGAGTTGACTTTCCGCTGCCGTCAAGTCCTTCAATAACAATAAGCTTTCCTTTCATACCTTTACACCCTTTTTCCTCATTTTACTTCAGTTTATTATTATAGCAAATATATCCTCATTTTACAAATGATTTTTACTTTTTCTGCCATTTTAACAATCCGTTAATAATTTTACCTATATTGTTTAACAAATATGGTTTATATTTACCTTTAGCACTCGAAAAGCGAGAGTGCTAAAATCGTTCTACGGAGGCTTTAAAATGGCTAAAAAACAGTTTAAGGCAGAATCAAAAAGACTTCTCGACCTTATGATCAACTCAATTTACACTCACAAGGAAATCTTCCTTCGCGAAATTATATCAAACGCAAGCGACGCAATAGACAAGCTGTACTATCACGCACTTTCCTCAGGTGACACAGGTCTTTCACGTGATGACTTTGAAATTTATATCGAAGCAGACGAGGAAAAGGGAACAATCACAATTTCCGACAACGGCTGCGGTATGACTAAAGAGGAGCTTGAAAACAATCTCGGTACAATCGCAAAGAGCGGTTCTCTTGCTTTCAAGCAGGAAAACGAAAAGAATGAAGAAATCGACATTATCGGTCAGTTCGGTGTAGGCTTCTACTCCGCATTCATGGTCGCAAAAGAGGTTACTGTTTTTTCAAAGGCTTACGGCGGAGAAAAAGCTTACAAATGGCATTCACAGGGTGCTGACGGCTACACAGTGACAGAGTGTGAAAAAGAATCACACGGCACAAAAATCGTTCTTATAATCAAGGATGATACAGAGGAAGAGAACTATTCATCTTTCCTGAATGAATACACACTCAGACATCTTATCAAGAAATATTCCGACTATATCCGCTATCCCATTAAAACGGAAATCACCTCTTCACGTATGAATGAGGAAACAAAGGAATTTGAAGAATACAAGGAAATCACAACAATCAACAGCATGGTTCCCTTGTGGAAAAAGAATAAAAACGAAATTTCAGACGACGAGTACAACGAATTCTACAAAACGAACTTCGGTGATTACTCAGAGCCGCTCAAGGTTATCAACACATCTACAGAGGGCACGGCAACATACAACGCACTCATCTTCATTCCCTCAAAGGCTCCTTACAATTATTATAACCGCGATTTTGAAAAGGGACTCAGACTTTATGCCAGCGGTGTGCTTATTATGGATAATTGCACTGACCTTGTCCCCGACCATTTCAGCTTTGTAAGAGGACTTGTCGATTCTCAGGACCTGTCGCTCAACATTTCACGTGAAATGCTTCAGCACGACAGACAGCTTAAGCTCATTTCCTCACGCCTTGAAAAGAAAATCAAGGCAGAGCTTCTCTCAATGCTCAGAAATGACAGAGAGAAATATGAGGAATTCTACAAGCAGTTCGGACTCAATCTCAAATACGGTCTTTACAGCGGCTACGGCGAAACTACCGAACTGCTCAAAGACCTGCTCATGTTTGAATCAAGCTGCGAGGATAAGCTCACAACGCTTGAAGAATATGTTTCAAGAATGAAGGAAGAGCAGAAATACATCTACTACGCAACAGGCGAAAGCAAGGAAAAGATTTCACGCCTTCCTCAGGCAGAGGCTGTCATCGACAAGGGATATGAAATCCTCTATCTCACTCAGGATGTTGATGAATTCACTCTGAAAATCCTGAACAAATTCGACGAAAAGGAATTCCGCTCAATTTCTGCTGAGGATTTGGGCCTTGAAACAGATGAAGAAAAGGAAGAGGCTAAGAAAAAAGCCGATTCAAGCCGTGAGCTTCTCGACTTTATGAAAGAAAGCCTTGACGGAAAAGTAACAGAGGTCAGACTTTCAACAAGACTTAAGAGCCACCCTGTTTGCCTCACTGCAAAGGGCGAGCTTTCACTTGAAATGGAAAAGGTTCTCAACGCTATGCCCAACGACACAAGCGTAAAGGCTGAAAGAGTGCTTGAAATAAACGCAGAGCACAAGGTTTTTGCATCTCTTACATCACTCTTTGAAACAGACAAAGACACAGTTGCAAAATATGCACGTCTTCTCTATTCACAGGCACTTCTTATTGAAGGTCTCGGAGTAGAGGACCCCGTTGAGTTCTCGAACCTCATCTGCGAGCTTATGTAAATTCAGCATTAACAAAAATTTTTGGTGCATATGACGGAAAAAGAGCAAACATAATTTCGTGCAAGGGGTTTTTAGAGGTCCCCTCAAATCAAAATCCCCCGCGTACCGCTTCATTCCGAGTGTGACGAGGGGGATTTTGGGTGCAGAACACAGAATTCGGGTCTGCGGCGCAATTTTATAATATCACCGGTTTTGGATTTTATATAAAATTACAATGCATCGCCCGTAATTAATTTTGCACCGATTTTAATTACCGCAGAGGAAAAATCACGTGAATTTTCTGTAAACAATTTTTTATAATTTTTTGTTTTAATTGACAAAGCTTTCCCCTCTTGATACAATTTTATCAGGATGTGAGGAGGGATAACAGATGAAAAAAAATCTTGCAAATATCGTCAGTCTCAGCCGTGTTGCAGGTGCAATCGTTCTATTTTTCTGCAAAAGTTTGTCAAAAACCTTTCTCGCGATTTATATTTTCTGCGGTTTTACCGACCTTATTGACGGTCCTATCGCAAGAAAAACAAAAAGCACCGGCACTTTAGGCGCAACTCTCGACACTGTTGGCGATGTCCTGACCTATCTTGCGCTGACAAAAATTCTTATTCTGCGCAAGCTTGTCCCCTTGTGGATTTTAGTGTGGATTTTGAGTGCGGGTTCAGTTTTCGGTGCCTGCTCCTTCATATCAAAAAAGAGATTCAACAAATTTTATCTGCCCCATACATATCTCGGCAAAATCTTCGGCGGTTCAGTTTTTGTTCTGCCTCTCGCAATGCAGTTTATGCCCGGTTACGCGTGGATGAGCGTTATTTGTTCAATTGCCACCGCCCACGCTCTGGAGCTTGTGTATATTCAATTAAAAAGTGATGAGGCTGAGGATTTTGTGCCTTCGGCTTTACACGTCAAAAAAGTATAAAAGAACGTGGCTTGTGCCGCAGGTCCGAAATTCATCATTCATTTAAAAACAGAAAAGCACAGAACACCTACAAGGTTTGCATTAAAAAATCCCCTTCGTGATTCTCTTGAGAATAACACGTCGGGGATTAAAATTTGCATAAAAAACATGGAATTGATGTTTTATACAAAAAAGTAAGGCACCGCGCTTTGAGAAAAATTGCAATGCCTTGATATGGGGTACGTTCATTATATAATGAAAAAACTTTTATTTCAATATGTGCGCGACGAAAAAAAAATATTTTTCTCTTGTCACATTTTTCATTTTGTGATATAATAGAGCGAATATTATTCTCATTTGAAATTAAGAAGCCACCGACCGCGAAAGGAGAAAGGTATGACAACTTTCAGCAAGAAGCTTTCAAGCATCATCAAAAACAAAAAGATACCCATATACGTTCTGGCTAACAAGTGCGATGTCGACAGAACACACCTTTCGCGCGCTCTCATGGGAGAGAGAAATCTGTCCCCGGAGGCTTTCGGAAGACTGGCGGAAAGCCTTGAGCTTACCCCGACTGAGGACAGAAAACTCCGTCTTCTTTTTGTAGGTGATAATTTCGGCGTTAACAGATACGGTAAATATGTGGACTTCATAAACAAGCTGTCACATATTGACGAGGAAAACGCCAAATTAAAGGCAACAGGCAGTCTTATCAACATATCCCTTGATTTTATTGACAACACTCTCACCTTCTCGGACCCTCTCGACACAGCAAACACTCTTGACTACATCATCAGAAACGAGCTTTTCTCGAACAACGGAAAAAGCCGTATTTATACAAATATTCCGTCTAAAATCATCTTCCCTCTTCTCAAGAAAAACATCGAAAAGCTTCCCTCCGGCTTTGATTTCAGACATCTTATCTCAATCAGCAGCGAAAAGGAATACGACCTTGACGTGATTCTGAACGTTGTGCGTTTTATGAATTTCGGCTGCATTACTCAGTATTATAATGCTCCGTCAACTCCCGATGAGCATATTGACCTGCTTTACCCCTTCTACGTCATTACGGAAGAATTCACCTTCCTTAGCAGTGAGAATTTCGAAAGAAGTCTGATAATCAAGAACACCGACTTTGCCGACCTCAACGCGAAAAGCTTTATTGACAAAGCAAAAAGTGCAAAAAAATACATCAATATCTATGAGGACGTTCTGGACTGCAAGGAAAACTGCAAGGAGATCCATTCTCTCGGCTTCGACACCATCATCAGCTTCGGCACCTTCTGCGGAACGCTTTACATGAGCGAAGACATGTGGGATCAGATCGCAAAGCCTGACCTTCCCGGAAGAGAATATCTCATTAAATCTACCTGCGAGTACTTTTCACAATTCGGAAAGCTCTTTAAAAATTTTTCTTTTCTCTATACAAAGGAAAGTATTGATGAATTCGTTTCAACAGGCATCGTCAAAAACATACCCGTTGAGTATGCCGTTCCCCTCACCGTAGAAAACAGAGTGAAGATTCTTGAAGAATTCAAAAAAATCGTTACAGATAATAATTTTCACATCATAAAGGACGGTTTTCTCGGAAACACAAAAGATATTTCCATTGAGGTTTACAAAAACGAAGCAGGTGACAGCCAGAAGCATCTTACATTCTTCTCTGCAACGGAAAATGCTCCCACCCATTATCTCGGAAACATCGGCTGCAACATTGACGAGCAGAACACAATTGAGGATTTCCTTGAATTCACAAGATATTTTACTGTTTCGGGTGCTTGCTACAACACCGCAGAATCACTTGCGATTATTGACGACGCAATAGAAAAGTGTAAAAGTGAAACATAATGCAACACAAAATCACAAATAGTTGATTGAATTTGTGCATATAATATGGTAAAATATGGTTGATTATTATATTAGGGAGGAAACTTAAAATTGAAAAAGTTTTCAGTTAAATTAATTTCATTCTTTTTCGCATTGTTTATCGCAAGCTCTACAGTTTTCGCTGTAACAGCCGCAGTAAATGAGCAACAGACAGGCACAAAAGCTCCCGCACTTCAGCTTGCGGACAAACTCACGGGAAACAATTCCGTAAGGGCAGTTTCACCAAATGAAGAAGGCGAAGAGCCTGCAATCGCAATTTCAAGCGAGCATCTTTCAGTAACAAAAGGCAGAAGGATTCAGCTTACTGCAACAGTTACGGGTGTCAGTGAAGCACCTGAAATTACATGGACATCTTCAGACACATCTGTAGCAACCGTTGACAAAAAAGGCAGAGTCAGAGGCAAAGAAGCCGGCAAGGCTATTATCTCCGCTTCATGCGAAGTGAACGGTAAACAGCTCAGCGCAGATTTCTCTCTCAACGTAGTTACAAGCTCCAACCTTATCAAGGACCTTCTTGAAGAATATCAGGTTCTTTCCTATCAGTACAGCTACATCGACGACTATTATTACACAAACGACAAGGAAGCATGGCAGTACAACTTCGGCTACGGCCCCATTTACGATATTGCCGCTCCTTATATTCTCCTTGAATATGACTATGTACGCGTTTTCTTCACATACGAAGAAAAGGACTGGATGATTCAGCTTTGGAAGGGTCAGTACGGACTTATCTTCTACGGCGCAGAAATCGGCATCTACAACAAGGAACACAGCGAAGAAGCTGACAACATTTTCACCTTCTATTCTTGTCCCCCCGAAGAGGATTGGATTCAGATGGAAATGACTCTCTACCATCAGCAGCTTGACGGCTCTTACAAGAGAGAATTTACAAGACCCTACGGCGATTACTGGTGGTGTACAGGCTTCAAGGACGGTCACCTGAGAATTGAAGAGCCTGCTGATGAGCTTCGTATGGTAGGCAGACTTACACTCAAGGACGAGGAAATGGCAAAGCTTTTTGCTGAAGGACTTGTAGCATGCGGCTTTGACACAGTTGACAGTCAGGACGCGGTTGATGACGATTCCTTCTACATTGAAGGCAAGGATGTTTACCTTCAGTGGCAGAATATCAACGAAGCTGAAAACACAATGCCCATCAAAGTCGGTGCCGGCTTCATTATCACCTCCAACATCATTTCCTTCATCCTTTCAATCCTTTCATTATTCTCACTTATAGGCATCGGCACACTCTTCTTAATCTGATAATTCAAATAATTTAAAAGGAGCTGTGTCAGGAGTAACACAAATCGTCCCTGAGATGTAAGAATGAATTTGATGTGAATTAAATGCCGCCTTCCTCTGACGAGGAAGGCGGCATTTTCGTAAAAAATGTCAGAAGGAAAGATAAACAAAGCATGACTACCTCTCAGTCTTTTTGCTTCGCAAAAATCCGACTCCCCTCGCAAGCGTAGCCAAAGCTTACCGTTAATTTCGGTGTGATTTATCAGAATGTTTTATATATTACGTAGTGTTAAGATTTATACAGGGGAATTTTTAGTTTAAATTAAGAATACCAAGCTTTTTGTTTACTTTATTTCTTTTATCAGCTCGTCTGTGTATTCGGGTATTGCCTCCTTGTGTGAAACCACAAATGAAGCAAGACGGTTGGCTCTTTCAAGTCCGGTTTTTACATCAATGCCTTTAAGGTAATTATAAAGGAAACACGCACACATACTGTCTCCTGCACCGACAGCGGAAACCACATCGGTTTTTATGCCGTTAACAGAAATGTTTTTTCCGATTTTTCTGCCTGAAATTTCAGCGCCGTCCTTATCGCAGGTCAGCAGGACAATATCAATGCCGTACTTTTCCGAAAGCTCCTCTTTGTTTTCCGCGAAGCCGCTCTGCACAAGAAAATCATACTCTTCTCTGTTGATTTTCAGAATGTTACAGACTCTGAGGCTTTCCTCAATAATCTCTCCTGTATAGTAGCTTTGTCTTAAGTTCATGTCATAAAACACAATGGGGAAATCTACTTTTTCAAGAAGCTTTTTAAGCGATGCCGAGGTTGCTTCCGACCTTTGGGCAAGGGTTCCGATATAGAAAACATCGAACTTTTCTCTCTTTATTTTTTCAATGATTTCATCTGTAATTTCAATGCAGTCATAGGCTGACACCATACTGAGGTCATAAGCGGGCTCTCCGTCAGAGTAGGTTATAAAGCATTTCCCTGTAGGCTTACGGCTTTTGAGTACATAATCCTTCTTCACGCCGAATTTTTCCGCCTGTTTCAGGGCATCTCTTCCCCATTCGTCGTCACCTACTGCGCTGAGCATGTACCCTTCTGCCCCCAGCTTTGACAGATGTGAGCAGAAATTCATTGGAGCACCGCCCAGAATGCTCTCATCTTTCGCCGTATCAACATCAAAAAGTATTTCACCAAATGCTAAAATTTTCATCTTACATCCCTCTTTCAAAGTACAGTATAACTGATTATCTGAAATTTTTCAACGAAAAAATGTTGACAAGTTGTTCTTACTGTGATAAAATTTATAAAAAGTTAAACCTTTGAGAAAGAGTAGTAACCGTCAGGGAGCTTTCAGAGAGTAGCTGTAAGGTGCGAAGCTACAGTAAACGGACGGCGAATGGACTTTTGAGGGCAACCCGAAATTTTTCAGAGTAGGCGTTGACGGGGGTCGACCGTTATATCGAAAGCGTATGATAGTGCGTAGAAAAACCTATAAAGGGTGGCATAGCAGAGTTTTTACATTCTGTCCCTGTTCGGGGATGGGATTTTTTATTTTTTTTTAAAAGGAGAGATTATAAATGATCGAAAGCATTTTAAAAGGTTTTATCTCACTCATCACATCAATTATCCTTGCATTTTACACTCCCACCGCAGTAGCAAGCGTAAACTCATCAGAACAGCCTCAGGAAACAAAAAGTCAGACTGTTACTGTTATGACATACAATGTTTATATTGCAGGCAGCGGAGACCGTTCCCCCGAAAGCAGAACAACACCGGTTGTTGAAAACCTCCGCAGATACATGCCCGATTCCTTCGGTCTTCAGGAAGCAAACGAGAGCTGGCTTGAAAGAATTGACGGAGCTATGTACGAATACGATTATGTAGGCGTTGGCAGAAATGACGACGGCAGCGGAGAGGCAAGCCCTGTTTTCTACAACAAGACAAAATACGAGCTTGTTGACTCAGGAACCTTCTGGCTTTCAAAAACGCCTGACACTCCCTCAAAGGGTTGGGACGCTACCTACAACAGAGTCTGCACATACGCTGTTCTCAGAAATATTGAAACAGGATTTGTATACGCTCATTTCAACGCCCACTTTGACCATGCAGGTGTTGTTTCAAGACTTGAAGCCGTTTCTGTTGTTGCAGACAAAATCTCAGAAATTGCAGGCACAATTCCCGTTGTTTTCACAGGCGACCTTAACGATTACGAGGGCGGCAAAATGTATGAAAGAGTTCTCAGCTCAGGACTTCAGGATACAAAATATCTTGCAGAAAGCACAATGGACGAAATAACATACCACGGTTATTCTTCATTACTTGAGAAACAGGATCCGATTGATTTCATCTTCGTAAACGCGATGGTTAAAGATGTTGAAAGCTATACAGTTGACACAACGCTTTATGACGGAATTTACGCATCTGACCACCATCCCGTTATTTCAGAAATAACTTTGTTTAATTAAGGAGCTTTACCCATGAACAAATACAGAGATTACGACAATTATTTAAAAGAATTTCCTGATGAAAACGGTTACTTCGGCGAATACGGCGGAGCTTTCCTTTCAGATGAATTAGTTCCCGCCTTCAAGGAAATCACCAGCTCATATCAGGCAATCTGCCATTCAGCTCAGTTTATCAACGAGCTCAGAAGAATCAGAAAAGAATTTCAGGGCAGACCTACTCCCGTTTACCACTGTGAAAGACTGTCTTCTCTTTTCGGCAACTGTCAGATTTATCTCAAGCGTGAGGACCTGAACCACACAGGCGCACACAAGCTGAACCACTGCATGGGCGAGGGACTTCTCGCTAAATACATGGGCAAGAAAAAGGTTATCGCTGAAACAGGTGCAGGTCAGCACGGCGTGGCTCTTGCTACTGCTGCCGCATACTTCGGACTTGAATGTGACATTTATATGGGCGAGGTTGACATTGCAAAACAGCATCCCAACGTAATCCGCATGAAAATGCTTGGTGCAAATGTTATTCCCGTAACACACGGTCTGAAAACGCTTAAAGAAGCTGTTGACGCTGCATTTGACGCATACATCCGCGAATATAAAGATGCAATTTACTGCATCGGCTCATGCCTCGGACCTCATCCCTTCCCCATGATGGTAAGAGATTTTCAGTCCGTCATCGGCATTGAAGCAAGAGACCAGTTCAAAGAAATGACAGGCAACCTTCCCGATGCGGTGTGTGCATGCGTAGGTGGCGGTTCAAACTCGCTGGGCATGTTCACTCCCTTCCTTGCAGACCCCGTTAAAATTTACGGCGTTGAGCCTCTCGGTAAGGGCGGAAATGTCGGCGACCATGCAGCTACAATGAAGTTCGGCACAAAAGGCAAGCTTCACGGCTTTGAAAGTTATCTTCTGCAGGACGAAAACGGCGAGCCTCTCCCTGTTTACTCAATCGCAAGCGGTCTTGACTACCCCGGCGTAGGACCTGAGCACGCATACCTTAAGGATGCTGACAGAGTTCACTATGATGCAGTTACAGACGAAGAGGCTATGGAAGCATTCTTCCTTCTCTCACGTTACGAGGGAATTATTCCCGCAATTGAAAGTTCACACGCAGTAGCATACGCTATCAAGTATGCAAAGGAACACAAAACAGGTTCAATCCTCGTTTGTCTTTCAGGAAGAGGCGATAAGGATATCGACTACGTTTACGAAAACTACGGTTGCGGTGAAAAATTCGATCTTGATAAACACAAAAAATAATATGTATATTCGGCTCCCTGTTTACTGCAGGGAGTTTTTTAATTAAATTTTTATTGAATACCTTTCTCCGCTGTGGTATAATCAAGAAAAAACGAAAAAAGGTGATCCTTATGTTTTTCTTCAAAAAACCTTTTCAGAAAAATGTTCCATACTATTCGATCCCTCAGATTGACCTTGCGGTAAAGCCTGAAAATACTCCTGAGGAGCTTGAGTATCTTTATGAAAACGTCACCGTTGACGACCGCTCACCTTACCTCGGACATCCTGACTCCATTCTTCTCAGGAACGGTAATATTCTCACCTTTTACCCCGAAGGTCACGGCAAGGGCAGAATTATTTCAAAAATTTCTGTTGACGGCGGCAAAACATATACAGGGGAAATAAAAAATCCTCCCGTATCATGGGAGAAATCTCTTGAAACACCTACAATTTACCGTCTTGAGTTTACTGACGGAAAGGAAAAATTAATCCTCATTTCGGGTAATCCCAAATGGCCCGGAACTCCTACCCCGGGCGGCTTCAACTGCTCAATTTCCGATAACGAGGGCGAAGCATGGTCACCCTTCAAGCTTTTCTATGACAACAATTCCGACTTTCCAACCATTCCTATCGTTTCAATGGCATCGCTTACGCGTCTGAAAGAAAACGGAAAATTTGTCGATAAGTGGATGGGACTGTTCCACAACAGCAAATATGAAAACTTCATGACGATTCTCACCTTTGACGAAAATGGCGATTACCACTGGTCGAAGCCGAGAAAATATCTGAAAAAATACAGGCAGTACGAAAAATTCGCAGGAATCTGCGAGGTTGAGGCTATACGCTCTGACATGGGCAAGGGCGACGAGATATGCCTTATCGCAAGGAGCAACAGAAAAAACTGCACAAGCCTTGTTATGTTCTCAAAGGACGAGGGCAAAACATGGTCTGAGCCGAGAGAGGCTCCCGTTTCATTAAACGGCGAAAGACACAAAGCCGACTACACACCTGACGGCAGACTTTTCATCACTTTCCGTTCAATTGAGAGAAACGCCGAGCAGTATGAAAAGAGAAAGAAAGAATCTGACGGAAGAAACTGGTATTCCGAAGGCTGGGTTGCATGGGTAGGCACTTATGACGACATTAAAAACGGACGTGAGGGGCAGTACAGAATCAAGATTGCCCACACATACCTTAACCATCAGAATTCCCCCTCAATCGTCGCAAATTCTGACACAGGCTACTGCGGAAACGTTGTGCTCGATGACGGCACGGTCGTCACCTCATCTTACGGAATTTTCTCACCTGAGGAAATGAAAGAGGGCAAACAGAATACCGACAAAGGCAAACAGAAGAGAAAAACATACATAGTGTCAAAGAGAATAAATCTCAGCGATGTTGATGAGATTGCAAGGAAATCACACCAAAATTAACGGTAAACGTTGACTACCCCTCAGTCTTTTTGCTTTGCAAAAAGACTGAGGGGACTTTTCTCTTAAAAATCTTTTCCTGATTTTATAATGTAATTCAGAACATTCTTTGCGCTTCGCTGGAGTTCGCCGAGAGTTATGCCGTCTTTCTTGCCGTAGGTTCCCGTAAGAGAGCCGTCGTTTGATGCTGTCTTACTGACCGCAGTTTTTCCGCCCGGCATAAGAACGTCAACCTGTGCACGGACTCTGTAAGCATTGTCACGCATTTCGGGAAATTCAGGTGAAGGTGCATAGCGCATCCACCAGTCGGTAATAACATTACCCTCATATCCCCACTCACCGCGAAGAACGGTCGTGCAAAGCTCGTAGTTGTAATGACTCCACACACCGTTTATCTTGTTGTAGCTTGTCATTATGTTGAGAGGCTTTGCCTCTTTCACGCAGATTTCAAAGCCTTTGAGATAAACTTCCCTCAGCGCTCTTTCAGAAACAACAGAATCTGTGTGGTTTCTGTTCAGCTCCTGATTGTTGCAGGCAAAATGCTTGGGACAGGCTGAAAGATTGTGCTTCTGTATACCTTTGACGGTTGCCGCTGCGAGCTTACCGCTTACAAACGGGTCCTCGGAATAATATTCAAAGTTTCTTCCGCAAAGGGGATTTCTGTGGATGTTCATGCCGGGAGCAAGAAGCATATCGCTTCCCCTCTCTGTCATTTCTTCTCCGACTTTTTCAAAAAGGCTCTGCACAAGCTCTTCATTCCACGTCGATGCGATAAGCGTACCGCAGGGAAGAAGAGAGGATGTAGCCATAAGTCTGATTCCCGAAGGTCCGTCAGTTGTTGTCATGGCAGGAATTCCCTTTTCGCGAAGAGAAGGAAGAACACCGCCCAGAGTTCCTGCGTTGCCCTCTGCGCCGAGGTCTGAATTCATAAGTCCCTCACCGCGGCTTATCGCTTCAAGCTCTGTCAGGTCAAGCTGAGCGACAAAGTCTTCCATTGTCACCTTGCCCGCTTTGACATCAGAAAGCTTATATCCCTTGTCCCCTGTCATTTCAGTGCCTTTTGGCAGGTTCTCAAGAATTATCTGTCTGAGGTCTGTTGTGACAGTGGGGACTTTTTCTTTTGAAAGAACTATTTTTCCGTCTTTTTCTTCTGCCCTGAGCCTCTCAAAAGCCATGTCTTTTTTTACTGCCATAGCTTCCGTAAGAGTTGCAAGAATTTCATCCTCAGCGAGAGTTTTTGTATAAACCTTGCGGCAATTTTTCACGCTGTTTCCAAGGTAGAAATCATAGTTACCTTTTTCGAGAATGTACGAGCTTTTGTGCCCTGTGATGCCTGAATCGTCATAGGATGCACAGAGATATTTTTCTGCAGTGATTGACAGAGTTTCCTCTTCTGAGGGTGCAAGAAGCTTTGTTTTCTTAAAGCCTGCAAGGATTTTTTCTGCCTTGCCAAGCTTGCCCTGAGGTGCGGAAAGATAGAGCTGGACTGTTTCCTTGCCTGACACCTTTCCCGTATTTTTAACCTTTACGGTAAATGTGATCTTGTCGTCATTTTCTTCTGCACCTGCAAAAGAAATATCAAAATCTGTATATGAAAGTCCGAAGCCGAATTCATAGAGAACTCTGTCCCTGGCAAAGGTTTCAAAATATCTGTAGCCGACAAAAATATCCTCGGTGTACTTATTGAATTTCAGCTTTCCGAAATTCTTTGAAGAGGGGTAATCCTCATAAGTTTTTGCAATTGTATCCGTCAGCTTGCCTGAGGGATTCACTTTGCCCGACAGAATATCTGCTACTGCATTTCCGCTTTCCATTCCGCCCTGCCATACAACAAGGATCGCAGAAATTCTGTCACCTAAAGCTGCGATTTCTTCAAAGTCAATAACATTGCCGACATTGAGAATAAGAACAGTTTTTTCAAAAACCGATGTAACATCTGAAATAAGCTTTTTCTCTTTGTCCGTCAGATAAAAGCTTCCCTTTTTCAGAACGTTTTCCCTGTCCTCACCTGATGACCTGCCGATGACAACAGTGGCACAGTCACTTTTTCCCCTTGCTTTTCTGATATCAGAAAGAGAAACCGGCATTTCCTCGTAGTATCTCGGCCAATGTGCCCAGAAACCGGGGTCGGGAACGTTACGTTTTTTTGAAGTCCATGATTTATATTTTTCTTTCAGTTCCTCATTTATATTAAGGGAACTGTTTTCAAGACCTTCAAGAAGGCTTACCTTGTAGGGTGTCCTTACGTCACCGCCTGAGCCGTTTCCCACATAGAAATAGTCACACTGAACTCTGCCGAAAACTGCGATGTTATTTTTTTCGCTGAAAGGCAGAGTGTCATTATTTTTAAGGAGAACTGCACCCTCTGCGGCGCAGGCACGTAGATAAGGTACAAACTTTTCGTTGGCTTTACCTGTGACAGTACCGCCTGTTTCTTTCTGTGCAAGCTCTGCCCCTGAAATAAAGCGGATAAATTTATTGAAGAGTCTCATAAAATCACCTTACTTTTTAAATCTGATAACATTGAAGCTCATGTTTTTGAGATTTGCAGTAAATGTACCGTTATCACCAACAGGGATTTCATTTACGTGCATGCAAACTGTCTCCTTGCCGAAATCGTTTACGAGAAGCTTATCATAGCCGTCCATTGACTCAAATGAAACAGGCTTGTAGCCGTCAAAATCAAGAAGCTTGAAGTCAAGTACGCAATCCTCAGTAAGAGAACGGTTAACAACGAAAACTGCAACCTCGTCGTTTTCCTCATCGTATGTTGCTATCGTTTCAAGATACGGCACGTCGGTATAATTCTTTGTGTCGTATTTGGGACATTCAACGATAGGCTTGATTGATACGCCGCGAGCGTATTTTGACATTCTCTCAAAGGGATAGAATGTTGTCTGACGGAATACTCCGCCGCCTGTTTTTGTAAAGATAGGTGCGATAACGTTTACGAGCTGAGCAAGGCATGCAACCTTGATTCTGTCTGCGTGACGAAGAAGAGTAATGAGCATACATGCTGCAACAAGGGCATCTTCAAAGTTGTAGATATCTTCAAGAAGAGGCGGTGCAACTGACCATTTTTCAAAGGGTGCACCCCATGAATGATACCAGACATTCCACTCGTCAAATGAAAGCATTATTTTTTTCTTACTGCGCTTCTTTGACTTCACATAGTCGCAGACACAGATTACGCTGTAGATAAATTCGTCAAGCTCTGTTGAAAGAGCAAGGAAGGTTTCTGTGTCGTTTGCGCTGTTGCCGTAATACTGATGAAGAGAGAGGTAATCAATGCTGTCGTAAGCAATATCAAGAGCAGTTTCCTCCCACTGACCGAAGATTTTTGAGTTTCTGCTTGATGAACCGCAGAGAACTGTTTCGATCGAGGGGTCGACCCATTTCATAAGCTTTGATGCTTCAAGGGCAGTTCTGCCGTATTCGTAAGCAGTTTTTGCACCCATCTGCCATGCGCCGTCCATTTCATTACCAAGACACCAGAGTTTAACATCCCATGGCTTTTCATAGCCGTGGTCTTTGCGCATTTTTGCATATTTTGTATTTGTGTTCAGATTGCAGTATTCAACGAGAGCGCGAGCCTCATCAGGTCCGCGTGTACCGAGGTTTACTGCCATCATCGGCGCAGTTTTAGCCTTCTGACACCATTTCATAAATTCATTTGTACCGAATGTATTGGGCTCAGTCGTGCCCCATGCAAGTTCAAGGCGCTGAGGTCTGTTTTCAACGGGGCCTACGCCGTCCTCCCAGTCATAGCCCGAAACGAAGTTACCGCCCGGATATCTGACAATAGGTACATCAAGCTCGTTCACAAGGTCAATAACGTCCTGTCTGAAGCCGTCCTCATCTGCAGTTGCGTGTCCCGGCTCATAAATACCGCCGTAAACAGCACGTCCCAAATGTTCAACAAATGAACCGAACATTCTTCTGTCAATATCGCCTACTTTAAGTTCTTTAGCAATTGTCATTTTAGCTTTCATAAATTTTTGCCTCCCTGTGGCTTTTTATGGAATAAGTATAACATAACAGATATATGTATTTCAACAAAAAAAATAAAAGAAGACGTATTTTATCTCTACTTGACATTAAGCGTATTTTTTGTTAGAATATATTCTGCAAAACAAATACGGAGACGTATCGAAGCGGTCATAACGGGGCTGACTCGAAATCAGTTAGGGAGCAATCCCCCGCGAGTTCGAATCTCGCCGTCTCCGCCAGAAAAGGGCAAGTTTCTGCTGAGACTTGCCCTTTTTATTTTTCATTGCATTGTTGAGGTTTTCATTTTTACGGAAAGGCTCAGACATTGACACACATTTATTATTTTGATATAATTTCATACGTGAGACAGCTTTATCTGCAGAAAGAAAAGGTGACAGATAATCCCATGAAAAAAATCAAAAAATCATCTGAGCTTTTATGGCTTTTCGGAATTTTATTTGTAGCTCTCGGTGTCACGGTATGCAGCAAGGCAAACCTCGGTGTTTCAATGATTGCCGCACCTGCCTTTGTTCTTTCCGAAGCACTTTCTCCGTTTCTTCCGTTCCTCAGTGTGGGAGTTATGGAATATATCGTTCAGGGAATTATACTGATTGTTCTGTGCATCGTTATAAGAAAATTCAACTGGCGGTATCTGACTGCTTTTGCCACTGCCGTAATTTACGGCTATGCGCTCAACCTGTTTCTGTGGCTGCTGAGAGACATTTCTTTTGACACAGTTCCCCTTCGTTGGATAATGCTGATTGTGGGAGATTGTTTCACTGCTTTCGGTGTAGCCTGCTTCTTCCGCACATATATGCCGTTAGAGGTTTACGAGCTTTTTGTAGCAGAGCTTGCAGAAAAATTCCGTTTGAACATCAACAGAACCAAGTGGGGTTTTGACATAACTCTGCTTACAATTTCGATACTGCTTGCAGTTACTTTATTCGGTGACATTACAACCTTTGACCGGTCGGAAATTTACTGTTCATCCTTCCACAGCATCGGTTTCGGCACACTTGTAACTACCGCAATAAATTCGCCTTTAATCGGACTCATGGGAAAGCTTGTTGACCGCTTCTTTGAAGCAACCCCCAGATTCGGAAAGCTTGAAAAGATTTTTAAGATAAACTGATATTATGATAATAACAAGGTAAATATATGTGCTATTTCCTTTACGGTGCCGTTAACAACGGAGTAAACAAAACAGATTATGAAAAAGCAGCAAAAAATTTCTCTTATCATTTTAAGGCAGGTACAAAAGATGACGTCAACAATTGCGTAGACAACTGCCTGAAAGATTATAGAATCACACTTAATCACTGCGATTGCGATTCCCCTATCGGTGCAAAAGATGTAACCAAAGAAGAAATAAAAGAAATCGAAGAATTGCTGATAAGTATAAAATCGGTTCGCGGAATCAAGCATATTTTTATAAGCAAAAATTGGATAAACAAATCAAACACCAAAGAAGAAAACGTACATATTGACGATATAAATATTGCAGATTTCCTTGCAAACATTGAAGAAAATTGTCTGTATAAAATTCAAATGTATCCGAGATATTAAGAAAAAAGTCCTCGCATCATGCGGGGACTTTCAATTTATATTTTATATTTCCGCTAAGATTTCCCGTGCGTTTGAATCGGGTTTTACTTTCGGCATAATTTTTGCGATATTACCGTCTTCATCAATAATAAACGTTGTTCTGACAACGCCCATACTCACTTTGCCGTAAAGCTTCTTTTCCTGCCAGACTCCGTATTTCTGTATCGCATCAAGCTCAGGGTCTGAGAGAAGAATAAAATCAAGACCGTGTTTTTCGGAAAACTTCTGATGTGATGCTGCGCTGTCACGGCTCACACCGATAACCTCAACATTCTTTTTTCTGAACTCCTTGTAAAGTCCGGCAAACGCACAGGCTTGTCTTGTACAGCCGGGGGTATTATCTTTCGGGTAAAAATAGAGAACCACCTTTTTGCCGAGAAAGTCTGAAAGTGAAATATCTTTCCCCTCTTTATCCTTTAATGTAAATTCCGGTGCCTTTATTCCGATTTCCAACATTTTTCATTTCTCCGTTCTTCTGATATATTCTTCCGCAAAATGTACAGCTACGGCTCCGTCTGCAGTTGCTGTTACAACTTGTCGCAAAGGCTTCGTTCTCACATCGCCTACTGCAAAAACTCCGTCAGCACTCGTTCTTGTGCTCTCGTCTGCAATAAGATATCCTCTTTCGTCAATATCAATTTTTTCTTTCAGAAAATCCGTCACAGGTTCTCTGCCGATGCTGACAAAAAGCGCATCGCATTTAATTTCTTTTTCTTCTTCTGTTTTCACATTTTTAATTCTAACGCCCGTCACTCTGTCATCTGACAAAATTTCTGCCACTGTGCTGTGCCATAAAAACTCCACATTCTCCGCACTCATTAACGGTTTGTGATAGATTTTTTCTGCTCTCAGAGTATCTCTGCGGTGAATCACATAAACCTTTTCGGCAAGACGTGACAAATAAAGCGCATCTGAAACGGCTGAGTTTCCTCCGCCCACAACGGCTACTGTTTTCCCCTTGTAGAATCTGCCGTCGCAGTGAGCGCAGTAATGAACGCCCTTACCTGTTATCTCTTCTTCCTTGGGTATGCCTAATTTCCGCGGATTTGCACCTGTTGAAATTACAACCGTTTTCCCAAGATAAGTGCCGTTTGTTGTATGAACCTTCTTTATTATATCAGAAAAATCAACATCCGTCACCTCTGCATATTCAGTTTTTGCGCCGAAACGCTCGGCACCCGTCTGCATTTTCATACCGAGAGTAAATCCGTCTATGCCCTCTTCAAAGCCGGGGTAATTATGAATAACATCTGTCAGTGTCATCTGACCGCCCACCGACATTTTCTCAAGAACTACGGTGTCAAGGCCTGCCCTTGATGCGTACAGCGCCGAGGTGTAGCCTGCAGGACCGCCGCCTAAAATTATCATGTCAAAAATATGTTCCATAAAGCATCTTTTCCTTCCTGAAAATATTGACATACCTCAAAAACAAAAGTAAAATAAAGGTAATAAAATTCATCTGTACAAAGGGGTGAAATTATGTTTGAAAGCATCTATCGGGAAATTTTCCCTTTTTGGAACGAAGTTTCAGACGATGACAAGGAATACATCTGTCGGAATTCTTCTTCCGTCATTTTCAATGCAGGCACCAACATTCACGATTCGACCTCCTGCTCGGGAGTAATTTATATCAGAACAGGGTTCCTTCGCGTTTACATCATGTCAGACGACGGCAAGGATATCACACTTTACCGACTTCACAGCGGTGACATATGTATGCTTTCTGCTTCGTGCGTTCTTAAAAACATTACCTTCGACGTTTTCGTTGACGCGGAAGAAGACAGCGAGTGTTTTGTTATCAGCGGTCCTGCATTTGCCGATGTTTCAGAAAAGTATGCATCAATCAAAATTTTCGCTCTTGAAACTGCAGTCAGCCGTTTTTCAGATGCCATGTGGGTCATGGAACAAATCCATTTCATGAGCATGGACAAAAGGCTTGCAATTTTTCTCTATGAAGAAATTACTAGAATTGACACAGATATCGTCCGTCTTACTCATGCCCTCATCGCAAAATATATGGGCTCTGCGAGAGAGGTTGTAACGCGGATGCTGAAATATTTTGCAAACGAGGGCATTGTAGAGCTTTCACGAAAGGGTGTTAAAATTCTCGATAAAGAAAGGCTTAAAGAATTAGCCTTCCAGTAACTGAAGGATTTTCTGTTCGGGTATTGCTCCCACGGACTGATTTACGATTTCTCCGTTTTTAAGGACAAAAAGCTGAGGTATGCTCGTCACTCCGAACTTAATTGCAAGCTCCTCTTCCTCATCTACATTGATTTTTCCGACAAGAATTTCCGGATGCTCTGATGCAATTTTATCAATGATTGGTGATAACATTCTGCAGGGTCCGCACCATGATGCGTAAAAATCAAGGAGAACCGTTTTTTCGCTGTTCAGAATTTCGCTGAAATTATTTTTATTTATAACAAATGCTGACATGTATGTCACATCCTTTCTTTGAATTTTCATTCATAGTATATCCTTTTGTTTCATATTTTTCTGTGACGAGGTCACACAAAATGTTGAACAATATAAATTTGCATGGTATAATATTTTCATAATAAATAAATTAAAGGAGTCAGGTTGCTTTATGAGTAAAAAAATTATTGTTGCAGGCGGCGGTCACGGCGGTATTGCCGCGGCTTACCGACTGTCTCAGCACGGCTTTGATGTTACTGTTTTTGAAAGAAACAAGAGAGAAGACATGGGCTATGACTGGACAGACATTTTTGACAGAAAAGGTTTTACGTGCCTCGGACTTCCCATGCCTGAAAAAGAACTTTACAATCTGAAACATGACATGACATTCTACAGTCCCTCAATGGACACTCCGCTCACACAGAACGTTCCCTACGACCAGCTTGAAATTCAGATGGAAAGAAAAGACATCTATAATCATCTTATTCACCATGCCGAAAAAGCAGGAGTGAAATTTGTATATGAGTGCAATGTTGAAGGTCCCGTTCTTATCGGCAACCGTGTTGTAGGTATCAGAACTTCCATGGGCGAGCAGATCGGCGACCTTGTTATTGATGCCTGCGGTATGCACTCGCCTGTCAGAATGAATCTCCCACCCTCTTTCGGAATTCAGAAAAAGCCAAAAGATTACGAGCAGTTTTTTGTTTACAGAGCATTCTACAACAAAGTCTGCGAGGTTGAGGACGTAAACAAATTCAAAGTGCTCCTTCTTCCCGAAGGCGGTGAAGGAATTTCATGGATTGCAACGGAAGAAAATCACACAGATGTACTCATCGGCAGATTCCATAAATTTACTCTTGAAGAAGCTGAAGCAACAGTCGAAAGACTCCGCCAAGCAAATCATAGCATCGGCACGGAAAAAGTAAGAGGCGGTCAGTTTGCTGCGATTCCGCTGAGACAGCCTCTCGGCATCATGGTCGCTGACGGCTACGCCGCAATAGGTGACAGTGCATTTATGACAGTTCCCGTAATCGGCTCAGGCATCGCAAACAGTCTGAAAGCTGCTAAAATTCTCGCGGACACTGTAATCGGTGACAGCACCTGTGCTTACAGTGCCGAGGTTCTCTGGCAGTACCAGAGGAAATTTTTCAAGGAGCTCGGAAACGGTCTTGCTCCCCTTGCCTGTGTCAAAATGATGCTTGCCCGCTTTACGGGCGATGACCTTGACTATGTTTTCAGAAATAAAATACTTAACGCAGACGATATGACAATCGGCGCTGACTCAAACAGCCTTGTTTCAATGATGAAAATCAGCGACATGTCCGTTATTCCCGTAAAGCTTTACGGTCTTGCAAGGAATAAAACAGTTTTAGTAAAAATTGCACGGCTTGGCTATGACCTCGCAAGAGCGGTTGGGGTAACTGCCGCCATGCCGAAAAAATATGACAGACAGGCAGTTCTCAGATGGGTCAAGGAATACAACAAGCCTTTCGCATTCTGACGAACACAATCAGATACACAGAAAAGAGGTTTTATAATGAAAAAATTCATCTCATTAATTCTGGTGCTTGCGTGTATGCTTATTTTCCCTGTAAGCACAAACGCACTTTCCGTTGATAACGGCATTGAAGCGTTGCAAGAAAATTTTATTTTCGGGGAAGGTCCTCAGGAAGACGGCTTTTCCATTGATTACAGATATTTCTCCCCCGTAAAAGAAAATGATACAACAAAGTATCCGCTCGTTATCTGGCTTCACGGCTTAGGTGACGGAAGCGATGACGGAGTTCAGATTGAAAAAAGCGAGATTGCCTACTGGGCAAGTGACGAGTTCCAGTCACGTTTCAAAAATGCAGGCGGTGCATTTGTTCTGGCTGCACGCTCACGCGAGGAGCTCGGTCACACATGGACAAACGAAATGATTGAACCTCTTCGCGCCGCAATTGACGATTTTATAAGCAAAAATTCCGATAACATTGATGTAGAAAGAATCTACATAGGCGGTTATTCAATGGGCGGCAAAATGACGCTTAAAATGGCGGTTGCCTACCCCGAAATGTTCGCGGCAATTTTCCCCATCTGTCCTGCATGGTCACCTGATGCGGAAGCTCTCTCGTATATTGCCGATATTCCCGTCTGGCTCACATCAAGTAAGCGTGACCCGTTGGTCAGCTATTATTTCTCTGTCAATCCCACATGGGAGAAGCTGATAAGCGAAACTTCCGTTCCTGAAAACTGCAGATTTTCTACGCTTACCAAGGTCTGCTATGCAACAGGAGAAAGAACGCCCAGCAGCCATCACGCATGGTTTTCCGTAAACTACGATATGTTTACAACAGAAAACGGCGATTATCACAACATGACAACAGTAGACGGCACAGGAAACGAAATCACTCTCACTTATCCCGACGGCATGATTTCATGGCTTTCCTCATTCTCCTCAGACTACAACGGTAAGCCGATTGACGGCATGGGAAACATTACAAGCGACATGCAGACAGACAACATGATGGCTAAAATCACCTTCTGCGAATTTTTTGAAATTCTGTTTGGTGCGATTGTTTCGCTGATAAAATTTTGATTATCCCCGTTGATTATCTCATACTCATCTTTAAAAAGTCCCGAAAATGGGACTTTTTATTTTTATTTTATTGAAAATTTCTCCCTCAAATATATAATAAAGGCACAAACAAATTGTTTGTCGTTGTTTTTCATCTTCTTTTCTCACCCCTTTCTTGTCGGTGTTAATTCACCGCACACTCTCTTTCAAAGGCATCCTGACCCACGCAGGGTGCCTTTGAGATAAACGATTTATAAAAACAGTGGAGGTTGTAACATGGTTTATATTGAAAAACTGTATCTGCCAAGCGAAGAAAGTGAAAATGGTTTTCTCGCAAACCAGAGGTTAACATGCTACAGTACATATTATCCTTTTACTATCTTTCCCGGCAAGGGTTTAGCCACGCTAATCTTTGAGCCGATAACAATACTTTACGGCGGAAACGGCTCAGGAAAAACGACTCTTCTTAATGTCATTGCAGAAAAGTCCGATCTTATCAGGCATTCTGCTTTCAGCGGCAGTGCATTTTTCAAAGACTATCTTGAAATGTGCCGTCTTAGCTATGACAAAATACCTCGCCACAGTCAGATCCTTACAAGCGACGATGTTACTGATTATCTTCTCAATATGCGACATCTCAATAATGGAATTAACCTTAAAAGAGATGAATTGTTTGAAGAATATACTGAGCGCAAATACAGCGAAAACCGATTCACAGGACTTGCTGACTACGACAAATGGAAAGACGGATTTGACTCAAAAACAAAAAATATGTCTGCCTTCGTTAAAAAAAGACTTATGAAGAACGTTGATATGAATTCAAACGGGGAAACTGCACTCAATTATTACGTGCAAAGAATTGAAGAAAACGCTCTTTATATAATTGATGAACCCGAGAACAGCCTTTCTGCACCAAAGCAGCTCGAACTTGCTGAATTCATTCAGCAATCGGCCCGTTTTTTCAGATGTCAGTTTATTATATCAACTCATTCACCCTTCTTTCTCGCAATCTCAGGAGCTAAAATTTATAATCTTGACTCATGTCCCGTTTCCACCCAAAAATGGACTGAACTTGAAAATGTAAAAGTGTTTTATAATTTCTTTAAAAATCACGAAAAAGAATTCAGTGCAACAGAATAAGTTTTCAATTGATTCAAAATGCATACAATATAAATCAGAAGCAAAAGCTGATTTATACCATTTAACAGCTTGATAAGCTGTACACCTGTATGATATAATTGGTACATAGGAGGTGTTATAATTGAAAATACAATTTATCGGAGCAACCCACGAAGTAACGGGAAGCTGCACAATTCTAGAGGTTAACGAAAAATATTATCTTGTCGATTGCGGTATGGAGCAAGGCAAAGACGTTTTTCAGAACATAACCTTGCCTGTTTCAGCAGGTCAGATCGAAGCCGTGTTCCTTACTCACGCACACATCGACCATTCAGGTATGCTGCCGAAGCTTTATAAAGACGGTTTCAATGGCAGTATTTATGCAACAGATGTTACCTGTGACCTTTGCAATATCATGCTTCAGGATTCTGCACACATTCAGGAATCCGAGGCGAAATGGCGTTCAAGAAAAGCTGAACGTGCAGGTCTTGACACCTTTGAGCCTGTATATAACATGCAGCACGCTCTCGGAGCTATTTCGCTGTTCCGCAGATGTAATTACGGAGAAATTATACATCCTGCAGAGGGCATCGAGCTCAGATTTACAGACATCGGACATCTTCTCGGTTCAGCCTGCATTGAGCTGTGGCTTCGCGAAGGTAATGTTCAGAAAAAAATCGTTTTCAGCGGAGATGTAGGCAATACCAACCAGCGTATTATCCGTGACCCTCAACAGGTTGAAGAAACTGATTATCTTGTTATCGAATCAACCTACGGCAACCGTCTGCATACATCAGACCGCAGTAATACAGTGCCTGAGCTTGCAGAATATATTCAGAGAGCGTTAGACCGTGGCGGTAACGTAATCATCCCCTCTTTTGCAGTCGGACGCACACAGGAAATGCTTTATGCTATCCGCGAAATCAAACAGAAAGGACTCGTCAAGGGGCATGAACATTTTCCCGTGTATGTTGACAGTCCTCTTGCGGCTGAAGCAACCGCTATCTTTATGCAGTGCAATCCCGTATGCTTTGACGAAGAAACTCTGGAGCTGATAAACCGGGGCATCAACCCTATCGCCTTTGACGATATCCGCATGTCCATGACCTCCGAGGAATCCAAGCAGATCAATTTCAATAACGAGCCGAAGGTCATTATTTCTGCCAGCGGAATGTGTGAAGCAGGCCGCATCCGTCACCATCTCAAGCATAATCTCTGGAAAGAAAGCAACATCATTCTTTTTGTAGGCTATCAGGCTGAAGGTTCTCTCGGAAGACACCTGTTGAACGGCGAAAAAAGTGTAACTCTGTTCGGCGAGGAAATAACCGTAAATGCAGAAATCTGTTCTCTTCAGGGAACAAGCGGTCACGCCGACCAAAAAGGACTTATCCGTTGGATAGAGGGATACAACAGTAAGCCGAAGCTGATATTTGTTAACCACGGCGACGAAAATGCCTGTGAGGATTTCAAAAATCTGCTGTCTGAAAAAGGTTATCGTGCAGAGGCCCCCTACAGCGGAACACAATACGATTTAGCCACGGGTAGAATGACGGTTTATACTGAGGGCAAAGCCATTGACCGCGTTCGTGCGTTCAAAGGAAGTACACGTGCCGATATGCTCTACAACGAGCTTGTTTCCGAAGCGGAAAAGCTACTTGCACTTGTCAAGAAACGCAGAGGTAAAACGAACAAGGATAACGCACGGCTTACCTCACAAATTCGCGAGCTTTGCGATAAATGGAGGGATTAAACATTCAAGGCAACAATTTTTGCAGAAATTTCAGATGACTCTGCGGAAGCCGAGCCCTACGAACAGTTAATTTAAACAGTGTTAATCGGAAAGACATCAAAAAAGGGGATGTAAAAAAAGCGAAGAGTGCATAAAACAATATAAATCAAGGGGTTCAGACAAGTCTGATACTTGCGAGAACCCCTGAACATTTTCCAAAAAGCAGAAATTATTAAAAATACTATGTTTTATGCTACAAACAAACCTCGCCACTCGACGTACCATTGTACGCCTTCGGGCAAACAAAACCAAGGCTAAAGCCTTGATTTTGCTCGGTTTGTCCGTTCTTCATCATTTTTTCCTATCCCCTTAAAATGAGCTGTAAAAAAACTTTCGTTTTTTTACAGCTCCCTTTTTCGTTATCTGTTTATCCAGAATCTCGGCTCGTCGCCGTCGAAGTATTTGTATGCTTCTTTCATCATCATTGCGGGGCTGTCTGAATATGAGTTTATCGTGTCGCCGCCGCGGTGGTTTGTAAGAGTTACGTTGTCAAGTCCCAGAAGAGGACAGCTTTCATCAATCGGCTCTTTATCGAAAACGTCGATTGCAGCACCCATGATCGAGCCTGTTTTAAGTGCGTTTGCAAGGGCGTTATAGTCAACCATGTAAGAACGCGCAGTGTTGATGAAATATGCCGTATCCTTCATGATTCCGAACTCTCTTGCACCGAGAAGAATACTCTTCTTTGAGAGTCTTGCGTGAAGTGAAACAATGTCACTTTCTCTGAGAAGCTCATCGAGAGATACGAACTTTGCGATATTCTTATTGATGCCTGAATAATTTTCAAACATATCATTAATGAGAATCTTGCAGTTGAATGACACAAGCTTATCGTAAAGAAGTCTGCCAACAGTACCGAAACCGATGATACCTACTGTCATGTCGCTCATTTCTCTGATTTTCTTTTCAGTATTGGGATATTTTTCTCTCCATTCGCCTTTCTGAATTGCCATTGCTGAACGTGAAATGTTTCTCACCTCATTCAGCATAAGACCTACTGTGTATTCTGCAACTGCGTTTGCATTATGTGCAGGGTTGAGAAGAACTGCAATGCCTTTTTCGTTTGCCGCTGCAATATCAAGGTTTTCATGACCGCCTCTGTTGCAGAGGATAAGCTTTAAGTTGGGTGCTTTTTCAAGAAGTTTTTTAGTTACGGGACAAAGGTGTACCATAAGAACTTCAGCATCAGCAATTGCCTCTTCAAGTCCTTCGGGGAGTGGAAGAGTTTCAAAGCCGCCTGTTTCAATCGTTTTAACAACATTTCTCATATCGTGTCTGTCATGTGAACCGAAATAGAAATATTTTGTATCAAACATCATGTCCTCATAGCCTTTTTCAATTCCGCCCTTCATCATTTCGGGTGTAATGAAAATATCGCCTACTGCTACGCACTTTTTAACCATTTGTATTTCCCCCTTATTTAATCTGTCCGTCCTGAATCATCATGTTGCCGAGAAGCATATCAAATTCAGTTGTGATTTTGAAGTTTGTTCTTTCGCCTTTTACAATACCTACGCTCTTGTCATGCTCTAAGTACATTCTGCCCGCTTCCATGTAAGAGTCGATTTCCGCCTGAGTGAGTTTTTCGTAAAGGTCATCAAACTCTTTGATTTTAAAGGTCTGCGGACCCTGATCAAGGAAAACTGTGTCGCGGTTGGGAACAACCGTACTTTGTTTGCCGTCCTCAGCGATGAGAACCGTGTCAATTGTGGGGACAGATGTTGTTACCATGTTGTATTCTTTCGCGATTGAAAAATTATCATTTATAATTCTTGACGAAACAAAGGGACGTGCACAGTCATGAATGAGCATCATGTCGTCCTCCGTCAAAGCTCCGCCCAGAATTTCCATGCTTTTTTTTACAATATTTACCATTGAAAGAAAGCGTGTTGTACCGCCGTGGATAATTTCAACGCGTGAGGTGTCAACACCGTATTCCGAGAGCATGTTTCTGCAATATTCCTCCCACTGAGGATTCATTGCAAGAATCACCCTGTCAACGCATTTTTCACTGAGAAAAGTGTTCAGTGTTCTGACAACAATCGGTGTATCGCCGATTTTCAAAAACTGCTTGGGAACTGAGCTTTCCATGCGGGAGCCGATTCCCCCTGCAAGAATACCTGCAAAATTCATGAGTTTTTACCTTCCTTTTCAAACAGCTCGCCTCTTACGTCAACAGAGCGGAACTGCGGTTTTTCGTGAGTTTCAAAAATATATTCGCCCATGTCAACTCTTGCAAAGCTGTGAGGTGCAGAGCGTTTTGAATAAGTGGGCAAAGACATATAATCCTTGCCGTAAGCGTAAGTGAGATAGCCTGTGGGGTCAACGGGAATCGGTGCTTCCGTGCCGTCAAAGGGAACATATTTCACTTCCTCCAGACCGTCAATCGGCATTACACCGTGGATAAGCTTTTTGCCCACGCTGTCAATGAGATATTTTGCATCCTTTTTATTTCTGTAGAATCTGACACCGAGCTCAAACATTCTGTGGTAGACGCTGTAAGGAATCAGCCTCAACAAGGGAAGCATAAGCTTTGAAAGCCTGTAGTGGAAATTTGCTCTCGCTTCGTTATACCAGCGCACCTCAAGAGCCTTTGTAATTGCATAAAGATACCCCATGTGCAGTTTCTGCAGAAGAGGATTGTTGCTTGTTTTATCGTAAACGAGAATGTCGATGAAAATGCCGTCCTCGTTTACATTCTTGCTTGAAAAGTTCGTTGAAAAATATGTGCCTTTAAGCCTTACCTTATCAATTGTGTAATGGCTTCCGCTTTTATTGAAGGGAGAGGAATAAGCAAATTCTTCGCCCATTTCCTTTTCAAAAACCTTTCTGAACTTATCGTAATCTTCTCTCAGCATACCGATATCAAGGTCATCATCCCATTCGATGCTTTTTCCGTTTCTGACAGCACCTAAAAGAGAACCGCCTGCAAGAAAATACTGAATGTTGTGCTTTCTGCACACCCTGTCGATTTCTTTGAGAATATAAATTTCAAGGTCCTTCAGCCTCTGAAGCTTACCCTCATAGAAGGCGATCATGGGGCCGATATCGTATTCGATTTCCGACAAATGGCAAACTGCTTCGTACACTGCAGTTTCCAAAGAGCATTTTGCCTCAAAGCCTGTTTTACTCCATTTCATCGTACCGAGACACATGTGCTCCTTTGCGGGAATGTCCTCAACATCGCACTTAAGAGTAAGATATTCCTTACACTTGCCCCAGATTGCAAATTTGATATCTGCAGGCGTGACCGTGTACGCTGAAACATTGTATTCATGCCCTGATTTTACATTATAAAGAGCGTGAATAAGAGCAGCAACACCATCGCGGACATAAGTGAGAGTAAAGCTTTTTCTGTAGTCTTCCTCTGTAATCGTCACTGCTTCCTCCGAGAAGGCATCTTTGATCGTTCCGATTAAATCGAAAACGGGAACATGCTGTCTGTCGGGAGAAAAAACGTTGTCAAAGCGAAGAAGAGATACGTCACAGCCGTCGTCACGAACTGCTTTTCTGCACATTTTCTGAATGTCGCAAAAGAGGGAAAACTTTTCATTTTCCGACACGAAATAGTCAAATTCTCTTTCCGCTAAATACTCGATTCCCTGCGGAATCTTTTCCATTGCGGGAAGAAGAACACCTGCAACAACGCGTGAATTATTTTTCTTTGCAAAAGCAAATGCGTCTGACAGTGAGGAAAGAATTTTTTCCCTGTCCTCATTTTTTGAAGAATCAAGGACACAGATAAGGCATGAGGTTTTCTTCTTCTCGTTTGCGAAAGATGAAAAGGAATCTTTTTCAATCTCTTTTATGTTGCAGCTTTCTCCCTCAAAAAGTTCTTTCTGCAAGGGACTTTTTTCGCCTGCTGACACAAAGTATGCCTTACCGAGAAAATAAAAGGATTTTTTCACTACGATATTCAGCGCTTTCAGAAGATAATCGGAAAGAAGGCTGTCATCACATAAAAGATAATAGTTATCGTAGAATTTTTTGTCTGCAAGGAAAACATCTGTCAGAACGCGATGTACGGCACCCGAGGAAACCTCAGCTTCGTCATTTATCATTGAACGCATAATCAGTCAATCTCCGTTTCAAAAAGCTCACCCTTGATGTCAACTTCTCTGAAGTCACCGGGCTGTTTATCCTCAAAGATAAACTCACCAAGGTCAAGACGGGCAAATTTATGTGCACCAACCTGAGATGAAAGAGAGGGCTTGGGGAAATAGTTAGGACCGTAGAAGAATGAAAGATATTCGTCGTAATGTACAGGCATGGGAACCTTAAGTCCGTCAAGCTCTGTTTCGGTCAGTTCTTCAAGATAATATTTGGGGAATCTGCCGTAGTGGATATGCTGACCTGTGCTGTCAAGAAGATATTCTGCATTCTTTTTCTTTGAGAACATGGTTGCAGCAAAATCAAATGTTTTATGAAGCACCTTCCATGGGATAAGACGAAGGAAGGGAAGAATGATTTTTGTAAGTCTGTAACGGTAAGCTTTTCTGGGAACGTTATACCAACGCACCTTGAGAGCCGCTACCATCATTTTGATGAACTTAATCTGGAATTTCTCAAGAAGTCTGTTTGAAGATGTCTGGTCATAAACAATGATATCAACAAACACGCCGTCCTCAAAAACAAAGTGGTTTGAGTAAGCAGTTGAGAAATATGAGCTTTTAAGTCTGATTTTATCAAGGTAATAGTGACAGTTTTTGTCTGTCCAGGGAGATGAATAATAGTATTTTTTGTCAAGTTCCTTCGGTGCTACTTTCCGGAACTTGATGAAATCCTCTCTGAGCATACCGATATCAAGGTCATCGTCCCATGGAATACTCTTGTTTTCTCTTACTGCACCCAAAAGCGAACCGCCTGCTAAGAACCACTTGATATCATGCTTTTTACAGATTCTGTCAATTTCAGCAAGAATGTCAATTTCAATATCCTTAAGTCGCTGTAATTTACCCTGATAGCAGGTAAGTCTTGTCTGCACATCAAAGTCATTTCCTGAAAGTGAGCAGATCGTTCTGTACATTGCATCTTCAAATGTATAGATAAATTTCTTTGTAAAGCATACAGTTTTAACTGCCTTCAAGCTGCTCAGACAATATGACTGAATTTCCTCTTTTGTATAAGGGGCACTGTCTGCGCTCACACCGATTTTATCGGGAAATGCAAGCTGAATCTGATTTTTAAGGTCAGCCATTGATACCTCGAACAAATCAATGTTGTAAACATGGCCGTCCCTTGTGCAGTAAAGTGATTTTACAAGGGCACATGCGGCATCTCTTGTGTGGATGCAGGAATATCTTTTAAGATAATCTTCCTTTGTGATCTCGATCTTGCCTTTTTCAAAAGCAGTTCTGACGATTTCTTCAAAGTCAAAGTTGGGAGTTTTTCCGCAGGTTGTACCGACCAGATTATCAAATCTGAGAACATTCACCTTTCCGAAGCCGTCATTAACGATTTTTCTGCACTTCTTTTCAAGAGCTATATACAATTCCTCTGCAGGAGTTTTGTCTTCTACCGTCTTTTCAAGGAAATAGCTGTATTCACGCTCTGCGAAAAGTCGGATTCCGTGGGGAATCTGACGCATAGCGGGAAGATAAGCACCGAGCATGATTCTGTTTGTGTCGGAAATTTTCGCCTTTTCCTCGCAGACAGAAAGAATGTCAAGCCATTTTGAATCCTCAAGGTTTGTATCACAAAGAAGAATGTATGCTGATCTCTCAGTTTTCTTCATATTTTTAAAGCTTTCAAATTGCACATAAACTGCACCGGGGAATTTTTCCTCGCAGTATTTCTTATCTACAGAGGAATTTCCAAAAGCTTCAACCACGACCGTATTTCCGTCCGTAAAATGGGGGGTCAACGCAGGCACAAGATATGCGCCGAGAGGATTTCCGTCAGTAATTATATAAACTGTTTCAAAGACTTTTTTCTCTTTTTCAAAAAATGTTATATATTTGCCTACACAATCAGATAAAGCTTTGATTTCATCGAAAAAAATGTTTTCGACCATTTTGCACCATCCTTAGAATTTAAATTAATGCCTAATTTCGTATCTTATAATATATCACATTAAAATGTAAATGTCAATTATTTCAAACTCATTGACTTTGAACGCTTCAAACTCATTGACTTTGAACGCTTGCCGTGATAAAATCTACTATTGGAAAGACGGTGAAAAAATGAAAATCAAGGGTGCAATTTTTGACGTTGACGGCACACTTCTTGACTCCATGTTCACATGGCGGCACAGAGGGGAGATTTTTCTCGAAAGCCTCGGAATCACTCCGAGAGAGGGACTTCATCTTGACGTAAGACGATTGGGATTTCTCGAATCTCCGAAAATGATAAAAGAGGAATATTCTCTGCCTCACTCTCCTGATGAAATACGCAATGAAATGATGAAGGTTGTAGACAACTATTACAAGACAAATCCCGAGGTGAAAAAAGGCACTGTGGAGTTCCTTGAAGAGCTCCGCAAAAACGGTGTTAAAATGTGCGTTGCAACGGCAACCGACAGACACATGGTAGAGCCGGGGCTCATAAATGCAGGCATACGCGATTACTTTGATGAAATTTTCACCTGCAGAGAATTGAACACCAACAAAACAAAACCCCTTATTTTTGAAAAGGCTCTGGAATCGCTGGGCACTGACAAGGAAAACACCGTGATTTTTGAGGATGCGCTTTATGCCGTAAAAACCGCGAAAAAATCAGGCTTCTTCGTCACGGGAATTTTCGACGTGCAGGAGCCTGAGCAGGAAGAATTCCGGTCACTTTGTGACGTGTTTGTACACGATTTGCGAGATTCACTAAAAATTTTATTATGATTTTTTTAAATTCTTTGCAAAATAACATTGCAATGGGCAAAATATAGTAGTATAATATTATGTTGTCAAAAGCATTTAATTTGTTAAAATGTTTATTCTATCTCCAAAGGAGTTGTTCACAATGAGCAGAATGATAGGTACAGTTTCAAGAGGCGTCAGAGCCCCCATCATCAAAAGCGGTGACGACATTGTTGAAATCGTTTCATCATCAGTTATCGAAGCATCAAAGGATGCCGGCTTCAAATTCAATGATAAAGATATTGTTGCCATGACAGAGGCGATCGTTGCACGTGCGCAGGGCAACTATGCATCAGTTGACGATATCGCTGAAGATGTTAAAAACAAGCTTGGCGGCGAAACAGTGGGCGTTATTTTCCCCATCCTCAGCCGTAACCGTTTTGCAATCTGCCTTCGCGGTATTGCAAAAGGCGCAAAGAAAATCGTCCTCATGCTCTCTTACCCCTCAGACGAAGTAGGTAACCACCTTATTTCTCTCGACTCTCTCGACGAAAAAGGCGTTGACCCCTACAAGGATGTTCTTTCTCTCGAAAAATACCGCGAGCTTTTCGGCTACGAAAAACACACCTTCACAGGCGTTGACTACGTAGAGTATTACGAGAATCTTATCAAAGAATCAGGTGCTGAGGCTGAAATCATTTTCGCTAACAACCCGAGAGCAATCCTTGACTATACAAAAAATGTTCTCTGCTGTGACATTCACACAAGAAAACGCACAAAACGTCTCCTCAAAAATGCAGGCGGCGAAAAGATTTTCGGTCTTGACGAAATTCTCAGTGCTCCCGTAAACGGAAGCGGCTTCAACGCTGACTACGGTCTCCTCGGCTCAAACAAAGCAACTGAGGACACAGTTAAGCTCTTCCCCCGCGACTGTCAGGCTGTTGTTGATGCAATCCAGACAAAGCTTAAAGCCGAAACGGGCAAAAGCATTGAGGTTATGGTTTACGGTGACGGTGCTTTCAAAGACCCCGTAGGTAAGATTTGGGAGCTTGCAGACCCCGTTGTTTCACCTGCTTACACAAGCGGTCTTGAAGGAACTCCCAACGAGCTGAAGCTCAAATACCTTGCTGATAACGATTTCGCAGACCTTAGTGGCGACGAGCTCAAAGAAGCAATCAAGAATAAAATCCATGAGAAGGACGGCGACCTTGTAGGTCAGATGATCTCTGAGGGTACAACACCCAGACGTCTTACAGACCTTATCGGTTCACTCTGTGACCTTACATCAGGCTCAGGTGACAAAGGTACTCCCATCGTATTCATTCAGGGTTACTTCGATAACTACACAACAGAATGATGAAAAAATCCCTGCCGGACGGACAATACCATTGAGTCAAGAAACAAATCGGGTTCATAAACACCGAGCGCCCGCAAGGAAGTATTTCTTTAAAACTCGAACTTACAGCACAATCATGCGTTAAAAGCCACCGATATGCATAGCATTATCGGTGGCTTTTGCCTTTTCTTATTTTACGATTTCATTAACCTAATGGTATTGACCGTACGACAGAGATCCTGATTTAAGCTTCAATCGTTTCTTTTTCGTTCATTTCGTCGAGGGTCTTCTGACGGCGTTTATTCAGCTGCTCAACCATTTCCTTCTGCTGTTTTCCGCCGAGCTTATAGAAGAACATGGGAATCATTCCGAAAATCGACGATACTGCAGGGAAAACTGCAAACAGGGCTACAAGCCACTGCTTTGTGTCCACCCCGATGTTTGCAACCTCTGTGCCGTTCTGCACGTAGCCGATGAGAACGAGGCACCATGATGATGCGTAATTACCCAGTGAGCCTATAATTTTTGTCAGCGTTGACTTAAGCGCACTGACAGTTGCCTCGTTACGCTGACCGAACTTATATTCGCCGTAATCGTATGCGGTAAGCTGCAGCATACCCGGCACAACTGAATAAAATCCTGTTGTAAGTCCGTGGAGGGCATACCAGAAAGTGATTCTCAGGAAAAGCGACGTTGCATCATACTTATCTATGGGGAAGGTTGTAATAAACATTCCCGTGTAACAGAAAAATGTCCAGAATTTCGTGAAGATGTAGAGAGGCTTATCGGGAATCCATTTTCTGATAACCGGTGCTAAGAAAAGCGATGTAGCTGTGGGCACGATCGTCGCTGCCGAGCAAGCTGCCATAATCGCCTCGTAGCCCTGTAATTTCTCTCCGATCTCAAAGCCGAAAAGCGAAATCTGAAGTGTTACGTCTGAGAAGCAGGCTCGGAAAACATAGATAAGGAAGCCGTAACCGATTGACATGCCCGATGAAAGAACATCGGCAATTGTAATAAGAATAAGAGGTTTATTCTTAAGCACCTGTGTATAAACATCGCGTAATTTCGGCACTTCCTGTCTGGGCGGTTCAACAATTCGTTCCTTTGTTGCAATAATATTGAAAAGAGTTGCGGGAACAGCTATGACACTGAAAAATACCATGCCGTAAAAATATCTTTCCGACTCCGTAACATTGGGGATAACTGCCGCAACAATAGCCGCAATATATGTTCCGCTGCCGCCGATTACCGAGCCGATAATTCCGCCGATACCCGAAAGATATCCTCGCTCTGTGTTATCTGTTGACTGCCTTGCTGTCAGGGCAGTCATCGCAGCATTGTAGAAGGTGCTCACAAGGTCATTTACAAGGTAGAGAATCACAAGATAAATCACCTTGAAGGTGTCACCGAGCTGTGGGAAAAAGTCCTTGATCGGCAAAGCTCCTGCTATACTGAGAAATGCCATGGGAATCAGCAGCCACAGAAGCACAGGCTTGAATCTGCCCCAGCGGGGATGATTCTTTTTAGCTCTGTCGATAACATTACCTACAAGAATATCGTTGAAAATATCCCAGAAGCTGAGGACAAACGCTATTGAGGTGTATGTAAGATAGGCACTTTCGCTCAGTCCGAGATATGTTGAAACAACAAGACCGCCGAAAACACCTGACAGTGCAGATTTAAAATTCTGACCCACCTTATCTGTTGTGTATGCCGCATATTCAAGAAATCCTAATCTTTCTTTAACATCAGTTGCTGTTGAGTTTTTAATCTTCATAAATGTCCCTCCTCGGGCAAAGTCTGACCCTTTAAGTATCAGTTTTGTCACGTTCTCTGATCACATAGTTTGTGGGGGTGCCTTCAAGACCGAAAATTTCTCTTATCTGATTATCAAGATAACGCTGATAGCTGTAATGGAACAAATCCTTACGGTTTACAAAGCAGACGAACGTGGGCGGCCTTGTAGATGCCTGCGTCATATAGTAAATCTTAAGACGTCTGCCCTTATCCGTAGGAGGCTGTACTCTTGCAGTCGCCGCCGCAAGAACGTCGTTGAGTTTACCTGTTGAGATACGCATTGCGTTCTGCTCGTCAACAAACTTGATAAGCTCATAGAGTCTGTCAATTCGCTGACCTGTTTTTGCTGAAATGAAAATTATTGGTGCATAGGGCATGAAAGAAAAATCGTTCATAAGCTTCTTTCTCTGAGCATCCATCGTTTTGCCGTCTTTTTCAACGGCATCCCATTTATTTACGGCAATAATACAAGCCTTACCCATTTCGTGGGCAATACCCGCAACCTTTGAATCCTGCTCTGTAAAGCCTTCTGTTGCATCAATCATAATGACGCACACGGTTGCTCTTTCAACTGCCATTTTCGCACGGATCACGCTGTATTTTTCAATTGCGTCGTCAACTCTGCTCTTTCTTCTCAGACCTGCAGTGTCGATGAAAACAAATTTTCCGTGCTCATTTTCAACAACCGTATCAGTAGCATCGCGTGTTGTACCTGCAATATTTGAAACGATTGCTCTCTCCTCGCCTGAAATCGCATTGACAAGAGAGGATTTGCCTACATTGGGCTTACCGATAACTGCAACCTTGATGTATTCACTTTCAAATTCTTCCTCTTCTTCCTCTTCGGGGAAATATTTGCAGACCTCTTCAAGCAAATCGCCTGTTCCGTGACCGTGAACTGACGACACCGCAATCGGTTCATCAAGAGCCAAATTATAAAACTCATAGAATTCTGCAGGTGTTTCACCGATTCCGTCACATTTGTTAACACAAAGGACGATAGGTTTACCTGATTTCCTAAGCATAGCCGCAACCTCTTCGTCAGTTGCAACAACACCTGTTTTTACGTCAGTTACAAAAATTATTACATCTGCACTGTCAATTGCAAGCTGAGCCTGACGGCGCATCTGGACTAAAATTATATCGTCGGAAGCAGGCTCAATACCGCCTGTATCTATCAAAAGAAAATTATGTCTTTGCCATTCGCAATCGCCGTAGATTCTGTCCCTTGTAACACCGGGGGTATCGTCCACGATTGAAAGGCGCTGACCTATAAGCTTATTGAAAAGCGTTGATTTACCAACATTAGGTCTGCCGACAATGGCTACAATCGGTCTTGACATTTTCATTCTCCTTTCATTTTTTCGAGAAGCTCATATCCGTCTGCGTTCACGGGAACTATTCTGCATGAGAGAATCTTTTCCGCATCCTCCGCTGTCATGCTGTCAAGGAACATATCCCCTTCACTTCTGAGCATTGAGGAAGAAATGAGCAGCTCGTCAAATTTATATTTATCTTTCAATTGGTTTGTTAAATCCTTTCCCGTCACAAGTCCGCTGACAGTGACAGTGTGACCGAAAAAGTCGTTTTCTATTTTCACAACGGGAACTTCTGTTTTATATTTATCATAAAACATCTCTGCAAGCTTACTCATCAGCGGATATGCCGCCTCGCCTGTTGCAATAAGCTTTCGTGTTTGTGTACACTCGCCCTCATCTTCTTCAAGGGCTTTTGTGAAGGTGTGTTCAAGGTCTGTCCACAAACCCACACCGTTTTCAATCTGAGGATAGTCCTCATATTCTTCGTCCGAGGGAAGAGGAAGTCCTGCTTTCAGATAAAATTCATCTGAGGCGTAAACAAGACGTGTGCCGTGTTTTCCGAGAAACTCCTTCTGATATTTTTCAATCGTTTCCACAACTTCTTTTGCCTTTTCGGGTGTGTAAATGTCAAGGTCGGGAAGATTTTCCCTGTACTTTGTAATTCCGACAGGCACTGCCGCAATTGACTGCACGGCAGGATAGAGTGACGCTAATTTTTCAATGCTGAATTTCAGTTCCTCACCGTCATTTATACCCGGGCAGAGAACAAGCTGAGTATTAAGGTGCGTTCCGTGAGAAGCCAGAACATCAATATATTTCAGCACCTCGCCTGCGTGGGGATTCTTCATCATTTTCACGCGCAAATCGGGATTCATGGTATGGACCGAAATATTCACAGGGTTAATGTGCATTTCGATTATACGCTGAACATCACGGTCAGTCAGATTCGTAAGAGTAATATAATTTCCGAAAAGGAAGGACATTCTCGAGTCGTCGTCCTTGAAATAAAGGGATTCTCTCATGCCTTCAGGCAATTGGTCGATAAAACAGAAAATACATTTGTTTTTACAGGTTTTCTGTTTATCCATAAGGTAGGTATCAAAGACAAGACCTAAATCCTCATTTTCAGCTTTTCTGATCTTTTTGCAAACAATTTTACCCTTAGGTTTTGTAAGTTCGAGTGTAACTTCAGACTCGTTTGCGTAAAAATTATAGTCGAGGATATCGTTTATTTCGTGGGAATTGATTTTTTCAAGCACCCAGCCTTTTTTTATACGCTTTTTGTAAGACGGTGATTTTTTTACCACATCAATTATTTCGGCTGACACAAACGCACCTCCTGTTTAATGAATAATTTCGGGTCTGCGACGCTATCATAAAATGCCGCCGCAGGCCAACAATTATTCATCAGCAACGCGACTTCATTTTTCATTATTCATTTACCCATTTATTTTTGTTTCACAAAAATAAATGGGTAGAGATTTTTCCTCTCTACCCATTTTAAATGCTTATAAGAGGATTAGCCCTCAACTTTGATAACCTCTACGCCCTTATATTTGCCGCAAGATGCGCAAACTCTGTGAGGTCTCTTGTATTCGCCGCATGCAGGACACTTAACGAGCTCGGGAGCTGTCATCTTCCATACATTTGAACGTCTTTTATCTCTTCTTGCTTTTGAAACTCTTCTCTTCGGTACTGCCATTTTTAAGTTCCTCCTTATAAAAATTCAATAAATTATTAACTCAGTTATCAAGCAACTGCTGAAGAACCGCCAGTCTGGGGTCAACTTCCTTTTTGCAATCGCATGGACCGTGGTTTAAATTCCTACCACATTTCGTGCAAAGACCTTTACAATCTTTACTGCAGAGAATTTTCGTTGGTAGCGAAAGAAAAATATCCTCAATTGCCAAGGGGTCAAGCTCAAAATGCAGGTCCTCAATAAGCATCAAGTCATCATTTTCCTCGTTATTGAGCGACAAAACCAGAGTATGGTCAAAATCAAAAGTAAAATCCTTTGCGATTTCTTCCGCACAACGGTCACAGAAGGACTCGTAACGGAAATTCACACTGTACTCCAAAGTGACGATGCCTGATGAATTTTTAACGACACCCGCTACCATAACAGGTGTTTTGAATGGAAAAACTCCGTCAAGCTCTTCATTTGAAAGGTCGATGTTAAAATCGAAAGTCTTTTGTTCGCCTATATTATTGAAAATAGGCTCAAGCTCAATAAACATAATTCACCTCAGTCAAAGACGAGATTTACACGCTTAAATATTATATACTTGAAGTCACTTTTTGTCAAGCAGTTTTTGAATATTTTAGCAAATTTCCAAAAATGCCCACCATACTATCCGTACAGTGGGCAAATTGTTTAAAACATTTACTTATTCAGCCTCTTTACAGATCTCAAAAATCTCTGCGGGAAGCTCTTCCTTATCAGCAGAAACCGTAAATACAAAGTTATTATTTGTAAGTGCCGAAAGCTCTTCAACCTTCTTGAGGAATACAGTCAGCTCTGCATAGTCGCGAGAACCGATGCGAAGTGTTGCATCAACAAGAATATCTGTAATATCGTTGTCTCCTGCACAAAGTCCGCTGAGGAAACCGTAGAAAGCATCGTAGCCCTTTATTGAATATTCATTTGCGGATACAAGACGTGCACGGTAGTTAACCTCTGTTCTGAGCTGTGTGCCCTGCTCTACGCAAACAACGTTACCATTTGATTTCTCGATAGCATCGTTGACAGCCTGAATCAATTTCTTTGTTTTGCCTGATCCTTTGTGTCCGATTATCAATGTTACCATAAAAAACAACTCCTTTTAACTTTATGTAAAGGTCTTGCGACCTTTTACTTAATATTATTTTCCGAGCCTTTCTTCAAGCTCTTTTTTCATTTCTTCATATCCCGGTTTTCCGAGAAGTGCAAACATATTTTTCTTATAGCTTTCAACGCCCGGCTGGTCAAAGGGATTTACGCCTAAAATATAACCGCTGATCGCACAAGCCTTTTCAAAGAAGTAAATAAGTTCACCGAGAGAATACTCGTTCATTTCCTCAAGAGAAATAATGTTATTCGGTACCTGACCGTCAGTGTGAGCAAGAAGTGTACCTTCAAATGCTTTTCTGTTGACTACGCTCATTCCCATTCCTGCAAGGAAGTTGAGTCCGTCAAGGTTTTCGGGGTCAGTGCCGATAATATATTCCTGCTGAGGTTTGTCAAAGGTAATTACAGTTTCCATAAGGTGTCTTTCACCCTCCTGGATATACTGTCCCATTGAGTGAAGGTCTGTTGAGAAAACAACAGATGCAGGGAAAATACCTTTGCTTTCCTTGCCTTCGCTTTCGCCGTAAAGCTGTTTGAGCCATTCGTTCATCATTGCAAATGAAGGCTCATAGGAAACAAACATCTCAGTTTTCTTACCTTTTCTGTAAAGAAGATTTCTGATAGCTGCGTATCTGTAGCACGGGTTATTGTCAATATCTGTGTCCGTAAATGCTTCTCTTGCATCTCGGGCACCCTTCATAATAAGGTCGATATCAATTCCTGCCGCTGCAATGGGAAGAAGACCTACTGCCGTGAGAACGGAATATCTTCCGCCTACGTCGTCGGGAATAACGAAGGTTTTGTAGCCTTCTCTGTCAGCAAGACCCTTGAGAGTTCCCTTTGCCTTATCTGTTGTAACGTAAATTCTGCCCTTTGCCTCTTCCTTGCCGTATTTTTCTTCAAGAAGCTTCTTGAATACACGGAAAGCAATTGCAGGCTCAGTTGTTGTACCTGATTTTGAAATTACGTTAACGGAAAAATCCTTACCTTCGCAAAGCGCGATGATTTCGTTAAGCGCTGTAGGACTGATTGAGTTGCCTGAGAAAAGGATCTGAGGTGTTTCCTTGGCAAGCAGGTTATAGTTTGCGCTCTTGCAGAATTCAATCGCTGCTCTTGCGCCTAAATATGAACCGCCGATACCGATTACAACAAGGACATCTGAATCCTTTTTAATTTTCTCAGCAGACTTTTTGATTTCTTCAAATTCCTCTTTATCGTAATTTACGGGTAAATCTACCCATCCGAGGAAATCGCTGCCCTTACCGGTAGCTGAGTGCAGACTTTCATGCGCTGTCTTTACTTCTGCACTTATTGCCTCAAGCTCACCTTTTCCGAGAAAGCTCTCAGCATATTTGCTGTTAAATTTCAAGTTCATGTGTTTCGCTCCTTAGTTTTTACATTTCAATTGTACAATAAATCCTGCAAATTTGCAATAGATTTTTGAGATTTTTCACAAATTTTTATCAAATAAGCTTCGCAAGAAGCCTTTTGAATGCAAGAGGCAGTTTTAATGTATCAATGTTTTCAGGTGATAACAAATTATATACTGCCAATTTTTCCCCGTCAAGAGAGAATTCAACATTTCCCAGCGTCTGACCTTTTTCAACGGGAGCATTGACTCCTACCGAAAGAGTAACAGTCTGTTTTATATCGCCCTTACGCCCTTTTTTCACAAGAACAGGCTCAGTTTCGGGTATTGCAGGGGACACGGTATCCTTCTCACCTTTCATTACAAGAACATCGGTTATGAGGCTTTTGTCAATTTCGGGTGTTACGCTTTCATAATTTGAAAAGCCCCAGTCAAGAAGAGCCTTCGCCGTTTCAAAGCGGTCTGTGCTGTTTTCGCATCCCATTACAACTGCCACAAGGTGCAGTCCCTCTCTTTCGGCGGTGGCGCTCAGACAACAGCCTGCCTTCGAGGTCGTTCCTGTTTTCAGACCTGTTGTGCCTGCATAAAATCTGACAAGCTTATTTGTGTTGACAAGCTCCGTTTCGCCGTTTCTCAGACTGTCCATCCACACGGTTGTGTATTTCGTGATGATTTCCTTGTGCTTCATCAGTTCTCTTGACATAACAGCCACATCATAAGCAGATGTGTAATTAGTGTCCGTATCGTCAAGACCGCTGCAGTTGACAAAGGTTGTTTCGTTCATTCCAAGCTCCTTTGCCCTGTTATTCATAAGCTGAATAAAAGCCTTTTCACTGCCTGCAATATATTCGCCGAGCGCACAGCAAGCATCATTTGCGCTTGCGATTGCAACAGCTTTCAGAAGGTCGTCAACGCTCATTTCTTCGCCCTCCTTCAGCCATATCTGAGAACCGCCTTTTCCTGCGGCATGAGCAGAGGTTGTCACCATGTCGCTGAGTGCTATTTTATTTTCAGCCACTGCCTCGGTAAAAAGAAGAAGCGGCATGATTTTTGTGACAGACGCAGGCGGTAATTTTTCATGAGAATTTTTCTCCATTAATATTTTGCCCGAAGTAACGTCCATTAAAATTGCAGATTTCGCCTTGATTTCCACAGGATAGTTTTCTTCCTCGGCAAAAGCTGTCACAGAAAACGTAAGACTCACACAAAGCAGAACGCATAAAAAACTCAAAAACTTTTTCATCATATAATCCCCTTTCTCATAATACTTTATGAAAAAGAATGCCACTTAATTCCCTGCAGGCTTGTCAGAAATATTTTTGTGTGATAAAATTAAACAAAAACGACCTGAGTTGAGATTATGAAAAAAATATATGACCTTCCGAAAAAAATATTATTCACCGCCTTTTACCTCGCTCTGCTGTTTGCCCTTTATAAGCTTGGAGCAAGTTGTATTTTTCTGCGTTTTCTTCACATTCCCTGCCCCGGCTGCGGTATGACAAGAGCACTCATTTCAGTTCTTCATTTTGATTTTTCCGGCGCACTCGGCTATCACTTTATGTTCTGGACTGCACCTGTTCTGTACCTTTACTTTCTGTTTGACGGAAAGCTGTTCAAAAACAAAAAGCTGAATAAAACAGTTTTTATTCTTATTGCCGTAGGCTTCGGTATAAATTGGATTTTTAAAATATTAAATTTCTGTTAATATTTTATTGACATGTTTCGACAATAATGCTATAATCAAAATATATTAGACAATCATTTCACTTAGGAGGGTAATTTATGTATTGTAAAAATTGTGGCGAAATGATGAATGACAATCAGGCTATCTGCATAAAATGCGGAGTCAAAACAGGTGACGGATCAAACTTCTGCCAGAACTGCGGTAGCCCTATGTCACCGGGTGCTGAAATTTGTCTTGCTTGCGGTGTTGCACAGAAAAAAGCAGGCAGTCTTGGCGGTCAGGACAAAATTACCATCGCTCTTCTCTGCTTCTTCCTCGGTGGACTCGGCGTTCATAACTTTATCATGGGTGAATCAAAGAAAGGTATCTTCAAAATCGTTATGTCACTTTGCTTCGGCATCGGCGCTATTCTCGCGCTCGTTGATTTTGTGAAAATCCTCACTGATAAATACGAAGTCAACCCTGATAAGCTTTTCTGAGCTTTAATCACAGATTATCGGACCGTGCAACAAGCACGGTCTTTTTCTTTAATAATTTTTAATTGTAAACATATTGTTTATAATATTGCTTTTTTGTACTTTTATGCTATAATCTAATTGTAATTTTATTTTGTAAGGAGATGTAAATAATGAAAAAGATGAAAAAAATTATTTCTGCTTTTCTTGCACTTGCGATGTCTCTTTCTATGGCATCAGTTGCTGCAAGTGCAGAAGAAGAGATCACATGCGAGCACGAATACGGCAAATGGATCATCAGTAAGGACGAGACCTGTGCTGAGGACGGCATCAAGTACAGAGAATGTACAAAATGCGATTCATCAGTTAAGGGTCACATTGAAACAGGCTTCGTAAAGGCTCTCGGACATTCCTTCGGCGAAGGTGTTGTTACTGCTCCCACATGCGGCAGCGTCGGATACACAACATACACATGCGAAAATTGCGGTGATACAAAAACAGATAGTGAAGTTTCCGCTCTTCAGCATACATACGGCGAATGGACGGTAACACTTGAGCCCACATGTACAGAAGCAGGTTCAAAAGAAAAAGTTTGTTCTGTCTGCGATGAAACAGCAGAGGGTCATGTGATTACCGAAGCAATCCCCGCTTCCGGGCACACTTACGATTCAGAAATAATTGCTCCCACATACGACGAGGGCGGCTATACTCTCAACACTTGCTCAGTATGCGGCGACAGTTACAAGGACAATTTTACAAACAAGCTTGACGGTAAGGTTGAGGCTGTTGACCTTGGTGAAAAACTGGTTATAAAATACGGCGAAATCGGTCAGCTCTCACCTGCTGTTACAATGGGCGGAAGTGTTGCATACACCGTTACATACACATCAGATGCTGAAAACGTCGCAACAGTTGACGAAAACGGTAACGTTACAGGAATGGGCATGGGTACCACAGTTATCACATGCACAGTAACTGACCAATACGGAAACGTAGTAACTGACACTGTTGATGTTCAGGTTAAATTCTCATTTGCTAACTGGATGCAGATTCTCCGTCAGGTTCTTCAGGCTGCAATTGACATCGTACTCGGCGGTCTCGATTTCACACCTATCAAGGATCTTATCAGCGGTAATAAATAATCAAAGCAAGACTTAAGGCAGAGGTCAAAAGACCTCTGCCTTTTCTTATTTTTTTCTGTATCTGTACACAGCAACCAGAGATGAAATAATTCCTGCTATCTGTGCGAAAATTGCAGTTGAGCCAAGAACCGCATGATACACCGTCCAGCAACTCATATTACCCAGAAGAAAAAGTCTGATGTTCTGTTCTTTCTTCTGAAACATTGCCAACATATACAATATCGCTGCCGCAATTGACAATATATCAACGGGTGATTTAAAGGTGATTACACCTGCAGTCACATAAAGAACGAAAAATATTATTTTCTCCGCAAGATGAATGTCTGTCCCCTTTTTGTCATGCCACAGAGACACAAACAACTGAAAAACGGCAACAACACATATTATTGCACCCGAGCCCGCACCGCCCAGCAGATAAATATTCAGTGCCGACAAAAGATTCACCACGATCGACAGAACAAACATATGCTTTTTGTTTTTCAATTGCAGATTAATTATTGCTCCTACTGTTACAAGAATACCGACAGCTTGTCCTATGTAATACGTCATAATTTCACCCTAAAAAAATTTGTCGTGGAATATTATAACACAAGCGAAAGAAAAAAGCCATCTTTTCACCTGAAATTAAAGATTTATAAAATCGAGAAGCGTCATTGCGGCTTCCCCTCTTGTAACTGACTGCGTGGGAATGGGAATTGCGTGTCCGAACACAAAGAAAATTGCTTTGATGATCGTACCGAAGCTCGCATCGTTTGCGACAGATGCATGGAAGAGAGTGATAGCAAGTCTCATTTCCGTAAGTTGTTCATCGGGATGGAATTTGCCGTTCACACCAAGAGAAAGAATACCTTCATCAAGTGCCCATATGATTGCTGTCTTTGCAGAATCGTCATCAGCTATATCTGAAATTTCTCTATCTGCAGAAATTTCAGGTTTGCCTGCAATTGCATATAGAGCTTCTGCCAACTGCGACTTTGTAAATGCACCGTCCGGACTGAAGCGCGTAGCGCTTGTGCCTTCCATAATACCGTTTTCATACATATACGCTACTGCCTGATAATATGTTGTACCGTATTTCACATCAGAATATGGGAATCTTGCATCGGGAAGTGCTTCAAGAATCTTATCAGCAATAAATCTGTGCCCCGCAACATTGGGATGCGTTTCGTCGCAGGTTGTGCCTGTTACATCAACAAACGTATAGCCGTATTTTTCTGCGCCCTTCTTCATGGGACCGTTTGCGAAATCAACAATTGCCTGTGCAATATTAAGCTTGATGATGGCCTTTTCGTTATTTGCCACATCTTCTTCTGTTTTTACTCCTGTATCAAACATACCGATAACAAGAAGTGTAACATCAGGATTCAGTCTGTAAATGTCCTCAATCATGGGGTCCCAGTTGTTGAAAAGTGAATTTATCCCGTATTCAAGTGCCTCCGGAACTGCAGCAACAACATTGGGAAGAACGCCCATTGTGTCTGCAAGGTCAAGGAACTCGTCTAAAGCATCGTTTTCAACGCCTTTTTCGGCAAGAAGAGTCCTTGCTTTATTAACGAATTCCGTAAGAAGTCCGTCCTCTTCCATAATATCAGAGATTACCCAGCCAAGATAAGCTCCGAAGTCGTTACCGCCGATTCCGAGGGTAATAAGCCCCGCATTGGCAATTGACTCACGAAAATAAGGAGCCATAGCCTCGATTTCTGCGTTGGAAGTATGTGAACCGTGGAAAAGATAACCGTCCTCTACAGGAAAATCGTCCTCAAGAAGATGACGAAGTTCAAGTGTTCTGAAGCCGGGGCACGCAAGAGGAATCAGCTCAACGCCAAGGTCATCAGCCACAAAATCAGAGTAAGAATTTTCTACTCTTTTGAATTCGCTGTCAACATACTCAACATCATTGTAACCGCTCGCAACGCTGTCACCGAGAAGCACATAAGTGCCATAGTCAAAGTATTCTTTTTCGCCGTCTGCCGCAAAGCATACCGACAGGCTTGCAAGCAATGCAAAAACAAGAGCAAGTGCTGTGATTTTTTTAATTGTCTTTTTCATTTTTCTGCCTCCGTGATTTTATTCGTAACAATTTGTTAACATTTAAATTTTATCACATAAAGAAAAGCAAATCAAGTGACAGGTGCCATTGTTAATTATTTTTAATATATTGAGCGGAATTAATATTATACTTTTTATTTCAGAGCTCCCCTTTAGTTTAAAATAAATTAAACCACCGGCAGGTGTGCGCCGATGGTTTTGATTATTTAAAACGCAAACAGATTTCTGATACTTTCAAAAAGGTCTCTGAAGAATTTTGCAATCATTTCAAAAAATGTGAACTCAACGGTAACCTCGCATGTTGCTTTTTTATTTCCGTCGTATGAGTAAACTTCAAGAGTTGCTACACCCGGCTCAAGAGCTGTCAGGGTAATAGTGCCGTCTCCGTTGATTACATAATCAGCAACCATATCTCCCGTATCCTCTCCGGAGATTATGCAATAAACATCCTGATATGTTGCATCTGAAGGATTTACTGTAACAGAAAGGGTATGTGCATCGTTGTAGCCTAATGCTACTGCAGTTTCAGAAAGTGCAATTGATTTTACGTCAACAGTTTTGTAAGTTACCTTATATGTATCAGATGTGCTTTCTGCCATGGGGTATTCTTCACCGGCGAGAGAATAATCAATGAAATTTGACTCCTGCTTCATAACGAATGATTTGAGAAGACCCGCTTTTGAAGTTTTTGTCGTAATTGTGATTTTATTTGTGCCGCTGTCCCATGTTTCTGTAAGATTGAATACGATTGTCACATCACCGTTTGATGCTGTTGTAAGCTTTGCACTCTTATATGTGAAATTAAACTCTTCAATTCTTCTCTTGACGCTGAACATCCACACCGTGTCAGGCTGATCGTCAATATACATTTCCTTATCAGATGTGCCATAGTAATATAACGTGTACTTTTCTGTGTTCCAGTCTGTGCCGAAAAGCTTTTCATTAAACTCAGCAGTTTCCTTTGCATCTTTTGCCGAGAGACCTGAATAGTCGCCTGTCAGCTTGTATTCCCATGTGTTATCAACCTTGATGAGACCTTTTTTTGCTGTTGTTTGCAGGCAGTTTTCATAGTATGCAAGCATTTCGCTCTTTGAAGATGATGAGCTGATTGCACTTGCCATCATACCGCACATTCCAAACAATGTGAGCATCACAAGAAATACCGATAAAAATTTACTGATTTTTTTCATAGAAATTACTCCTTTTCTACTGTTCTGTGTTCATTTTACCATTTTCTCGGAGTTCTTTCAATCCTTTTTTTGGTTTTGACATTTCCAACAAAAAAAGCTTGATTGTTTTGTGATAATTTACAATTTATATGTTGACTTTCACCAGTTAAAGTGATAAACTTTTCCCGATAAGTAATTTCACAAGGAGCGTGTGAAAAATGAGTTGTTCTAATTGCGAGAAAAGCGATTTGTCGCTTCTCAATGATACTCTGAGCAAATACAAAAATTTAAACGGAAGCCTTATTACCGTGCTGCAGAAAGCACAGGAAATTTACGGCTATCTTCCCACAGATGTTATTTATAAAATTGCAGAGGAAATGAACCTTACTCCCGCAAAGGTAATGGGAGTTGCTACATTCTACACACAGTTCAGATTCAAGCCTGTGGGCAAATATCTTATTATGCTCTGTCAGGGTACTGCCTGCCATGTAAACGGCTCGGAAAGAATTGAAAAAACAATAAAGGAAGAACTCGGCATTGCTGACGGTGAAACAACCGAGGACGGTCTTTTTACTCTTAAAAACGTAGCATGCCTCGGCTGCTGCAGCCTTTCCCCCGTTATGATGATTAACGAAGAAACCTATGGCTCGCTTACTCCTGAAAAAGTTAAAACAATCCTTAAAAATCTGAAGGAGGGAGAAAAATGAGAATCGTCGTAGGTCAGGGCAGTTGCGGTATTGCCGCAGGTGCAGGAAAGGTTTATTCTGAAATTGAAAAATCGCTCTCTGACAAATCTGTTCTTTCAATTACAGGCTGTATCGGTATGTGCTTTTTGGAGCCTATCGTAGATATTTATGATGACGAAAACAAGCTTTTGAGACTTGTAAAAGTTACGCCCGATGATGCTGAAAAAATCGCAGAAGCAGTTGAAGAAAATAATTTGCCTATCCTCGAAAATCTTAAAATTTCTCCTGAAGACGAAGAATTTCTTACAAAACAGACGAGAATCGCTCTGCGCCATTGCGGACTTATAAACCCCGAAAGCATTGATGATTATATTTCAGACGACGGATATAAGGCTCTTGAAAAAGCTCTCAGAACCATGTCACCTGAGAGTGTAATTGAAGAAATCAAGACATCAGGTCTGGCAGGCAGAGGCGGTGCAGGCTTCCCTACTTGGTTCAAGTGGAATGCCGCAAGAAATTCAGACGGTGATGAAAAATACCTTATCTGCAACGCTGACGAGGGCGACCCCGGTGCGTTTATGGACAGGGCAGTTATTGAAAGTGACCCTCACAATTTAATCGAGGGTATGCTCATCGGTGCTTATGCTATCGGAGCAAAAGAAGCTGTGGTTTATGTCAGAGCAGAATACCCCCTCGCAATAGTACGCCTTGAAAATGCAATAAAGCAAGCAGAAGAAAAAGGTCTTATCGGCAATAATATTCTCGGCACAGACTTTTCTTGTTCCTTCAGAATCAAGGCCGGTGCCGGTGCGTTTGTATGCGGTGAGGAAACTGCACTTATTGAATCTTTAGAGGGCAGCCGCGGTATGCCGAGACTGAAACCTCCGTTCCCTGCCGAAGCAGGATATTGGAATAAGCCGTCAAACATCAATAATGTTGAAACCTTTGCAAATGTTTCGTGGATAATTCTCAACGGCGGTGCAGCCTTCAGCGCAATGGGAACTGAAGACAGCAAAGGCACAAAGGTTTTCGCTCTTACAGGCAAAATCAAACGCGGCGGTCTTGTGGAGATTCCTATGGGCAAGACACTGCGTGATGTGATTTTTGATATCGGCGGCGGAATAAAAAACGATGCTGAATTCAAAGCTGTTCAGATGGGTGGTCCCTCAGGCGGTTGTATTCCGAAGGAATTGCTTGACACTGTAATTGATTACAAAAAGCTTGGTGCCACAGGCGCAATTATGGGCTCAGGCGGCATGGTTGTCATGAGCGACAGCACATGTATGGTAAACATGGCAAAATTCTTCCTTGACTTCACTGCAAAAGAGTCCTGCGGTAAATGCGTTCACTGCAGAATCGGAACGAAGAGAATGCTTGAAATCCTCACCCGAATCGTTGACGGAGAAGGCAAAGAAGGCGATATTGAACTTCTTGAGGAGCTTTGCTACGGCATCAAAGACGGAGCACTCTGCGGTCTCGGTCAGACTGCACCTAATCCCGTTCTGACAACTATCAAGTATTTCAGAAATGAGTACACTTCACATATAAACGAGAAAAAATGTCCCTCAATGGAATGTGTTTCTCTCCTGTCCTACTCAATCAATCCCGAAAGATGCGTTGGCTGTTCCCTTTGCTCAAAGAAGTGTCCCGTTGGTGCAATTTCAGGTGAAATCAAAAAGACCTTCTCAATCGACAATGAAACATGCATCAAATGCGGACAGTGCAAACAGGTCTGCAGATTCGGTGCAGTAGAAGTGAACTGATGGAGGCGAGAAAATGAGCACAATAAAATTTACAATTGACGGTAAAGAGATCGTTGCAGAAAAAGGTGTAACTATTCTTGAAGCCGCCGCAAAAAACGGCATAGAAATCCCCACTCTCTGTTACCATGAAAGCGTAGCACTCTACGGTGCATGCGGTATCTGCACAGTTGAAGCAGAAGGGTTTCCGAAGCTCCTTCGTGCATGTTCGGCAAAAGCATCTGACGGCATGGTAATTCATACAAATTCAGAGAGAGTTCAGAAATCAAGAAAAATCGCACTTGAACTTCTTATGAGTGACCACACAGGCGACTGCGTAGGCCCCTGCTCTCTTAATTGTCCCGCAGGAACAGATTGTCAGGGATATGTAAAGCTGATTTCACAGGGTAAATTTCACGAGGCGGTAAAGGTCATCAAAGAGAAAGTACCTCTTCCTGCTTCAATCGGCAGAGTTTGTCCTCATCCGTGTGAAGAAGCCTGCAGAAGACAGATGGTTGAAGAGTCAATTTCAATCGCTTACCTTAAAGCCTTTGCGGCAGACGAGGATATGAAAGAAAACACTTATGTCCCCGAAATCTCAGAAGACACAGGCAAAAAAGTTGCAATAATCGGCAGCGGTCCCGCAGGTCTGACAGCAGCATATTTTCTCAGAAAAAAAGGTCATTCGGTCACTGTTTTTGATGCTATGCCTGAGATGGGCGGTATGCTGAGATACGGTATTCCCGAATACAGGCTTCCGAAAAAAATTGTAAAAGCTGAAGTAAGTCAGATTGCTGCTCTCGGTGTGGAAATGAAAAACAATATAAAAATCGGTAAAGACATTTCTTTTGAAGAAGTGAGAAAATCTTACGACGCAGTTTTAGTTGCCATCGGTGCCCGGAGCAGCATGGGAACGAGATGTGAAGGAGAAAATCTTGAAGGCATTGTGGGCGGTATAGATTTTCTGCGCGAAGTGAATATGGGTAAAAGACCTGATATAGGCAAAAAGGTTGCGATAGTCGGCGGCGGCAACACTGCAATGGACGCATGCAGAACTGCAAAAAGACTTGGAGCAGAAAAGGTTTATGTAATTTACAGAAGAACACGCGACGAAATGCCTGCCGAAAAAATTGAAATCGACGAGGCCGCAGAAGAAGGTGTTACTTTCAAATTCCTTACAAATCCTGCAGAATATATCGGTGAAAGCGGAAAAGTGAAGCAGGTTAAGCTTCAGGTAATGGAACCGGGTGAGCCTGACGCATCAGGAAGACGCTCACCTGTTCCCGTAGAAGGAAAATTTGAAATTCTTGATGTTGACACTGTTATTACTGCAATCGGACAAAAAGTAAACGTAAACGGCTTTGAAGCGCTTGAAACAAATGCACGGGGAACCATTTCTGCTGACGAGAAAACTTTCAGAGCTTCTCTTGACGGTGTTTTCGCTGTAGGCGATGCTACAAACAGAGGTGCTTCAATTGCAATTGAAGCAATCGGCGAAGCTGAAAAAGCATCAAAGGTAATTGACGGATATCTTCTCGGAATGGAAATTCCTTACAGAAAGCCTTTTGTTTCAGAAAAAATTGTCACTCCCGAAATGCTGACAGGCAGAGAGAAAATCGCAAGAGCGGTAATGCCCGTAAGAAAAGCGGAAGAAAGAGTAAAAAGCTTTGATGAAATTGCTCTCGGCCTCACAAAAGAACAAGCGATGAAAGAGGCTTCACGCTGTCTTGAATGCGGCTGTCACGATTACCACGATTGCAAACTGATTAAATATGCAAATTGGTATGATATTCAACCTCTGCGATTCGCAGGAGCTAAAAATATTTTTCCGAAAGAAAGAAAATTAGTTTCAATCGAGCGCGACCAAAGCAAATGTATTCTTTGCGGACTTTGCGTAAGAGTCTGCGACGAGGTTGCACAAAAAGGTATTTTAGGACTTGTTGGCAGAGGCTTCACAACTACAATCAAGCCTGAATTCAGAAATGAAGATGTTATATCAATCTGTAAAGGTTGCCGCAAATGCGTTGATGCTTGTCCGACAGGCGCTCTGAAATTTACAGAAGAATAATTCTGAAGTTTAAAAAAGCAGACACAAACACCAAAAGTTTGTATCTGCTTTTTATTATTTATAGCTGTATACTCTTACATAGTCTGCAATAAATTCTGCAGTTTCGCCTTTAAAAGCTGTCTCCCTTTATGTAAAGGAGACAGCTTTCATTTAAAATTATATCAGTCGTTGTAAAGTGACTTTTTCACGTATGATGTGTGGAGAACTTCGTGAGCCTTGTGGCTTCCGGGTTCACCGAAGAATTCATCATAAACCATCTTGATTGCGGGGTTATCCTGACTCTTTCTGAGGGGAAGATTTTTATCTGCCTCATAGAGTGCCTGACCGCGCATACCCTTAAGGTCAACGAAGTTGCGAACTGATGCAGGCTGGATGGGCTGACCGCCGCCGTTTACGCAACCGCCGGGACAAGCCATAACCTCAACAAACTGGTATTCGCATGTGCCTGCCTTAACCTTTTCCATGATTGCCTGTGCATTCTTAAGACCGCTGACTGCTGCAACCTTGAGCTCAAGACCGCCGACTGTGTAAGTTGCTTCCTTGATGCCCTCTGTACCTCTGACTTCCGTGAAGTCAACGCTTTCAAGTTCTTTACCTGTAAGAACTTCTGCTGCGTATCTGAGAGCTGCTTCCATAACGCCGCCTGTTGCACCGAAGATAAGACCTGCGCCTGTACCTTCGCCGAGAGGATTATCGAACTGCTCGTCGGGAAGAAGGTCAAAGTTGATACCTGCTGTCTTGATCATGCTTGCAAGCTCACGTGTTGTAATTGAGTAATCAACATCTGCAAAGCCTGATGCTGCCTGGTCGTCACGCTTGTTTTCACCCTTCTTAGCTGTACAGGGCATAACTGCCACAACTACAATCTTTGCGGGGTCGATGTTCATTTTCTGTGCATACCATGTCTTCATTACTGCACCGAACATCTGCTGAGGTGACTTACAGCTTGAAAGATTATCAATCTGCTCAGGATAGTAGTGTTCACAGTAGTTAACCCAACCGGGTGAGCATGATGTGATAAGGGGAAGCTTTCCGCCTTCCTTGATTCTGTGGAGAAGCTCTGTGCCTTCCTCGAGAATTGTAAGGTCAGCTGAGAAGTCTGTATCAAAGACTTTGTTAAAGCCGAGTCTGTGAAGAGCTGCTGCCATTTTGCCTGTTACGTTTGTGCCTACTTTGTAACCAAAAGCTTCACCGAGTGTAACACGGATCGAGGGAGCAGTGTTAACGATAACGAACTTGTCGGGATCGTTGATAGCATTGAATACTGCCTTTGTATCGTCCTTCTCATAGAGAGCACCTGTAGGACAGTTAACGATACACTGACCGCATTCTACGCATGAATATGATGCAAGACCTTTTTCAAATGCTGAGCCGATATGTGTATCGAAGCCACGTGCATTTGCGCCGATAACTGAAACTGCCTGATTGTCACAAGCAGCAACGCAGCGACGGCAAAGGATACATTTGTTGTTATCTCTTACCATGTGAGTAGCTGTAGTATCGAGCTCATAAACAGGTTTTTCACCGTCGAAATGACCTTCGTTTTCTACGCCGTACTCAAGGCAGAGCTTCTGAAGTTCACATGAACCGCTGCGTACACATGAGAGACATTTTCTGTCATGTGCTGAGAGAAGAAGTTCAAGTGTTGTTCTGCGTGAATCATGGATTTTCTGTGTATTTGTAAGAATTTCCATTCCCTCGTTAACAGGGAACACGCATGATGAAACAAGGCGGTTGCCTCTGGGGCCTGCAACCTCTACCATACAAAAACGGCATGCGCCGATCTCATTGATTTCCTTAAGGTAGCAGAGTGTAGGAATTTCGATGCCTGCATATCTTGCAGCCTCGAGAATTGTAACTCCACCGGGCACGCTGAAGGGCATGCCGTTGATTTTAATATTTACCATTTCCATTGTTGGCACACTCCTTTCAATTAACCCTTAACGATTGCGCCGAACTTACAGTTGGATTCGCAAACGCCGCACTTAATACATTTTGCAGTATCAATAACATGTGCTTCTTTAACAGCACCTGAAATTGCACCAACGGGGCACTTTCTTGCACAGAGAGTACAGCCCTTACACTTATCAGCAATAATTGAGTAGTTGAGAAGTGCCTTACATACGCCTGCAGGACACTTCTTATCAACAACGTGAGCAATATACTCATCCTTGAAGAATTTCAGTGTTGCAAGAACGGGGTTGGGAGCTGTCTGACCGAGACCGCAAAGTGAGTTCTCTTTGATATAGTAAGCAAGATTTTCAATCTCATCGAGAGTTTCCATTGTTGCTTTACCGTCTGTAACCATTTCAAGGAGCTCTCTGAGTCTCTTTGTACCGATACGGCAGGGAGCACATTTACCGCAGGATTCATCAACCGTGAAGTCGAGGAAGAACTTAGCAATATCGACCATACAGTTGTCTTCGTCCATTACGATAAGACCGCCCGAACCCATCATACAGCCGATTGCTGTAAGGTTATCGTAGTCGATTTCTGTATCCATAAGAGATGCAGGAATACATCCGCCTGAGGGGCCGCCTGTCTGAGCAGCCTTGAATTTCTTTCCGTTAGGTACGCCGCCGCCGATATCTTCGATGATTTCGCGAAGTGTTGTACCCATGGGGATTTCAACAAGACCTGTGTTCTTGATTTTACCGCCGAGAGCGAATACCTTTGTACCTGCTGATCTTTCTGTACCCATTGACTTGAAGAAGTCTGCGCCATGGAGAATAATCTGAGGAATGTTTGCAAATGTTTCAACGTTGTTTTCAGTTGTGGGCTTTGCAAAGAGACCTTTAACTGCAGGATAAGGAGGTCTGGGACGGGGCTCACCTCTGTTGCCTTCGATAGATGTCATAAGAGCTGTTTCTTCACC
>CAZDQE010000003.1:0-76635 GCA_964507395.1 uncultured Eubacteriales bacterium
TGGTGCATATGACGGAAAAAGAGCAAACATAATTTCGTGCAAGGGGTTTTTAGAGATCCCCTATAATTTGCCGATGTTTTTTGTAGGGGAGATTCACGAATATCCCGCGAGTTTTTATGAAATTAAAGACGTGCAATTCGTGAATTGCCCCTACGAAATGAGCATCGCTGCAATATAAATTGCGCCGCAGGTCCGATATTCTGCATTCAAAAATCCCTGCCGATCATCCTCGGATAAAGGATTCGGGCAGGGATTTTTTATCAGTATGTAATTGTATAATCCTTGATAAATGTAAATCCGATTGAGCCTGAGTGAGTGCCTAAAAGGTTTACTGTCATGTTCATCACAAGGGGAGTGGTGTAAACAATGTGTGTGATTTTCCCTGTGGATTTATCCATGGTCGCTTTGATTTCGCAATTGTAATATGTTGTTGAAAACTCTTTTATGAAGGAAGCCTTCTGGGCAATTTCGTGTGTTTCAATTACATCGCACACCGCGCCGACACCAACGCCTGCTGTGGGATTTTTGTGGTCCTTGAGTTTTAAATAAATTTCGTATGTATCGCCTTTGTCTTCGCATGTGGCTTTTACAACATAGTCTGATGTCAGTTTACTTACATAGCTCTGCTCCGGAACTATGAAGTTTTCTCTTATTTCATCTTTTGTAGCAAAAACTACGGGGTCTGTGTCATCGCCCATCATTGATTTCATCATATCCTCTGCTACTGAGCCCATTGCTGAGGGAATATTTGTTTTGTCCTCGTTGACAATGCGCTTTTCGTAATTTTTGACTACCTTTGATGCGTCTGTCTTGATTTTGTTTGCGCTCTTATTGAACATTTCAACTATCTCTTCTGTTGTGAAAGTTTTGGCTTCAGTAGTCTTTGTTGTGCTGTCGGAAGAAGGCTTTTTCGTTGTGCTTTCTTTTTCCTTAGTTACAATTTCTGTAACGATTTCAGTTTCACCCTCTTCGTTTGTCACGATTTCGGTGATGACTTCTGTTTCATCTTCTTCAGAAATGTTTACAACAGGTTCGTCAGAAGAAACGGTTGTCTGCTCGGTGGAATTTTCAGTTGTTGTTTCCGCTTCAGACTCTTTGTCTGAATTACAGCCTGTGAAAATGAATAATGTTATTGCAAGGATAAGTGCCAAAATGGAAATTTTTCTGTTTTTCATAAATAAACCCCTCTTTCATTTAATCTGATGAGAAGATTATACTATATTATTACTTGCTTTTGCAATATGTTTTATTATTTTGTTCAATAATATTTCCAACACATTTTTTGTGGACTTCAAAAGGTGCATCGAAAGTGTTATCTGTGATTTCAGCCTCTTTCAGATATTCAAGCCATATTGAATGTTTTTCTTCCGTGGGGTGAGAGAAAGTGTTACCTGTAAGAGTGAGTTTGCCGTGAACAAATTCTTCTGAATTTTCGTTCATGACTTTCGGTGTGCAGCGGATAACAGGGGAGGATTCCCATGTAGATGCAAAATCGCACCGTGTAATTTCATTATTACTGAAAACAATTTCTTTTGTGTAGCCTGATTCAAACCAGAAATTGCAGTCATCCTCAATGAGAAGTGCAGGTCCCCACAGTCTGTCAAAGCGGTTGTTTTCGATTATAACTTTTCCTCTTGTTGTACAGAGAATTCCTCGTCCCGATGTTGGACCGAAATCGCAGTTTTTAACGTGAAGTGACGGTGTCCATGCAGCGTTTTCAACAACATCTTTTCCTACCTTGATTTCAGGCAAAGCTCTGTCAAGGTAAAGTCTTATGTCTGTGTCATTCAGACGCTCATATTTTACAACCTTTGTTTTTCCGTAGGGGATAAGGGTGTCCCATTTGATAAATTCAAGCTCATCTCCCTTTTCAAACGCCTGAAATCCCCATGATTCATGGTGCATAAAACGGACTGTGATTGTTTTTTTACGGCTGTTTTTTCTGACGATTCTCAGATGTGTGCCGTGAACATTTATGTAATCGTCATGCGCGCCCCATGCTTTGCAGGAGTCGATTGTAAGCTGCCCCTTGCAACCTGAAAACTGGAAAAAGTCAGCAGTGCTTGCGATTGTCCTTCCCTCTGCAGGGGTGAAATCGCAATTTCTGAATGTAACATTTTCGCAGAACTGTGATACCATTCCGAGACCGTGCATGAATTTTATACGCAGGTTTTCAAAGGTGAGGTTTCTGCATCTTTCAAAAAGACTTCCCGTCTGGTCGCGGATAATGTTTCTTGTCTGGATGATGTGTCCTGTCATGAATGGTGCATTTTTGTTTTTCAGATATACTCTTAAAGTTCTCTCGCCTGTTTTTTCAATTTTCTCAAATGTCAGGTCGTCCCGTCTGAAATCCTTTGAAATGCCTGTCTGAGGATCGAAAATTTTCACATATCTTTTTCTCGCATTACATCTGTTTTTCCAGTAAGGTTTTCCGTCTTTTCCCGTTTCGCCAAGCCAGAAAAGGTCTTTGCCCTTGACGGCGAAAAGGCAGTCAGGATTTATTTCGATTTCGCACACCCCGTTATTGCTTGATAGGATTTTAAACTCCGTCATAGTGGGGCAGGCGTAGTCGATGGTGAGATTTTTTATCGTAATGTTTTCGCATTTTGAAAACAGAAAAGGTGTCATTTTGCCGTGAACAAGAATCGTTGCACCGCAGCCGTCAATTGTGATATTTTTCTTTTTTTCAAGAAATACGGCACATCTTCTGAGTCCCTTTGGATTTTCGTTTTTTCTCGCTGTGTTTGAACAGTAGTATCCTGCAAATTCAAAGGAATCATCCTGACACACGTCATAGATTTTATCCTTTTCGAGAGTAACCGTGTCGCCGTTTTTTATGTTTAAAAATATTTCTGAAAGCTCATTCATCTTTGGCACCTCAACATTTGGGGAGTATATGTATATTATATAATAATGGTAAGAAAAGTCAATTGTCATAATTTTTTACACTATATTTACCAATGAAAAGCCTTGGCGAAAAAGGAATTTTATCAATTTTATGATTGACAATAATTTTGTTTTTTGCTACAATAACTACTGGAGACCCTACTTAAACGGAAAGTCTGTCAGAGATTGTGCGTCATGGGCTGAAAGCGCACTTCAGATGAGTAGTAAGCACGGCAACACTTCCTTGAAACAAAATTCAATAAAAAGAGCGGATACTCTGTATCAATTCGGGTGGCACCGCGGGTAAATAAACTCGTCCCGGGAATTATAGTTTTATAATTCCCGGGGCTTTTTAATTTTTATATTATGCAAACGGAGGTATATAAAATGTACAGAACTCATCGTTGCAATGAAATAAGAGAGGAACACATCGGTAAGACTGTTCAACTGGCAGGCTGGGTTGACGTTATACGTGACCACGGCGGTGTTCTTTTCGTCGATTTGCGTGACGAAACAGGTGTGACACAGGTTGTCGTTCACGATGAAAGTCTTCTCAAAGGTGTAAGTAAGGAAACTGTTTTGTCAGTTTCGGGCACAGTTACAAAGCGTGATGAAAACACTGTCAACGCAAAAATCGAAACAGGTCTTGTTGAGCTTGTTACAGATTCTCTTGAAGTTCTCGGTGTTTGCAGCAGAGACCTTCCCTTTGAAATCGGCTCAAACGATACAAACGAAAACATCAGACTCAAGCACAGATTCTTAGACCTCAGAAACCCTGACCTTCATAAGAATATCATTCTTCGTTCCAAGGTTATCGGCCACATGAGAAGGCTTATGGAAGAAAGAGGTTTCATGGATATCCAGACACCCATCCTTACTGCTTCTTCTCCTGAAGGTGCACGAGATTTCCTCGTTCCCAGCCGTAAGCATCCGGGCAAATTCTATGCACTTCCCCAGGCACCTCAGCAGTTCAAACAGCTTCTTATGGTGTCAGGATTTGATAAATATTATCAGATAGCACCCTGCTTCCGTGATGAGGATGCACGTGCTGACCGCTCACCCGGTGAATTCTATCAGCTTGACTTTGAAATGGCTTTCTCAACTCAGGACGAGGTTCTTGAAGTCTGCGAAGAGGTTGTAGGAGATATTTTCCGCACCTTCTCTGACAAGAAAATCACCGAAACTCCTTTCAGAAGAATCCCTTACGCTGAGGCTATGGCAAAATACGGCTCAGATAAGCCTGACCTTCGCAATCCCCTTGTTATCTGTGACCTGACAGATATGTTCAAGAGAGTTAAGTTCAAGCCCTTTATGAATAAATATGTAAGAGGTATTGTAGCTCCCTGTAAGAATGAAAGATGGTTCTTTGATAAATCTCTTGCTTTCGCTACGAAACAGGCAAAGATGGCAGGTCTTGCACATATCACTCTTCTCAACGCTGAAACCTTTGAATTCAAAGATGACCCCATCAGCAAGGTTATGACAGAGGAAGAAAAGAAAGAAATTGTAGAAGTTACAGGTGTAAAAGAGGGAGAAACGATCTTCTTCATCTGTGACACAATTTCAGACGTTGCAGATAAAAACGCAGGTGTTATCAGGACATGGCTCGGCAATGAGCTTGAGCTTATTAAAAACGATTCATTTGAATTCTGCTTTGTTGTTGACTTCCCCATGTATGAGAGAGATGAAACAACAGATAAAATTATTTTCACTCACAACCCCTTCTCAATGCCGCAGGGCGGTCTTGAAGTTCTTGAAAATCAGGACCCCACAACAGTTCTGGCTTACCAGTATGACCTTGTTTGTAACGGTATTGAGCTGGCATCAGGTGCAGTGAGAAACCACAGTCCCGAAATCATGAGAAAAGCCTTTGAAATTGCAGGCTATCCCGAGGACGAGGTTAAGAAACGCTTCGGCGCACTTTACAATGCGTTCCAGTTCGGTGCTCCCCCTCATGCAGGTATGGCACCCGGTGTTGACAGAATCGTAATGCTCCTTGCAGATACGGAAACTATCAGAGATGTTATCGCATTCCCCCTGGACGGCACAGCACAGGATCAGATGCTGGGTGCTCCCGGTGAAGTTACAGAGCTTCAGCTCTTTGAAGCGAATGTCAGCATCCGCGGCAAGGGCGGAGCAGAGGTTCTCGGCTCTGAGGGCGGTGCAGATTCTTCTGCTTTTGCATCAACTGTAAGCTCTGCAAAGTCAGGCGGAAGTAAGGTCAATAAGCTTGAAAGTCTTGAACAGGTAAATGAGCTTTCATTTACTGCTGGCGAAAAGAAAAAGATGAACAAGATTTTTGAAGATATGCAGAAGAGGGAAGAATCTCTCGGAAAGCTTGATACAGAAAACGTTGAGGCTATGGTATATGTAATGCCTATGACTAACGTTCTGAGAAACGATAAACGTGAGCAGCCCTTTGAACGCAGCGACTTGCTTGCAGGCGCACCTCAGTCAACTGAGGATAGCTGGCAGGTTCCCAGACTTGTAAAGTGAGGTGGACAAAGTGAGATATTTTATTAACGAAATTTCAAAAGACGGTACAATTGCCGTTGATGATACAATCCTTGTTAAAGGTGTTCCTGCAACTGCAGGCTCAAAAATGCTTGAAAACTTCACTCCTCTTTTTAGTGCAGAGGCAGTAGAAAGACTTGAAAAGGCAGGCTACGGCATCAGCGGTAAAACAAATGTAGGTGAATTCGGTCTTGACCTTCTCGGCGAAACGTCATATTTCGGGGAAGTAAAGGCAGGAGAAAATCTTGCAGGTGCAGCAGCAGAGCTTGTGAAAAAAGGCGAAGTTAAAGCGGCACTGTCAGTTGACCTTAACGGTTCTCCCCGCCGCGCAGCAGCAGTTTCAGGTGTTGATTTCCTAAAACCCACTTACGGTACAGTTTCCCGTTACGGAATTATCGCATGTGCCTGCTCAGGTGAGCAGATTGGTGTGTCTGCAAAAAATGCAGAGGATGTAAAAGAAATTCTTTCGGTTGTCGCAGGTCACGACTCAAAGGACGGCACAAGTCTCCCCGAGGAAAAATATGAATACTCAGTTGACGAAACTGTTAATGGTAAGAAAATCGGCATTGTAAAAGAACTTTATGATATGGCATCTGATGAGGTTAAGGCAAATATTGATGCTTACGCTGAAAGTCTTAAAAAGCTGGGTGCAACTGTTGAAACAGTGTCACTTGATGTTGTGAATGAAGCGCAGACAGCATGGCAGATTCTTATGTCTGCCGAAACATGCAACAATATTTCAAGATTTGACGGCGTTAAGTACGGATACCGTACACCCGAATATAAAAACATCGATGAGCTTTATGTAAAGAGCAGAACAGAAGCCTTCTCTTTCCTTACAAAGGCAACTGTAATTTACGGCTCAGACGTTCTTGCAAAAGGTAAATACGAAGCATGCTACGATAAGTCCCTTCGTATCCGCCGTGTAGTTACGGACAAAGTTAAAGCACTTCTCGCTTCATGCGATGTACTTCTTGCACCTGCTTCTTCAAAGATGAGTTATCAGTCTTATGATGTTCTCGAATCCTTCGGCAAGGTTTTTGAAGAAAGCGTTTTCACTGCAGTGCCTTCAATCACAGGTCTGCCTGCAATGACTACAAAAGGTGTTCAGCTTATTTCCGATTCATTCAAAGAGAGCGTTCTTCTGAGTGTTGCTCACAGTGTAGAAAAGGAGGAAGCATAAGATGAAATACGAACTTGTTATCGGTCTTGAAACTCACGTTGAGCTTTCAACAGACTCAAAGCTTTTCTGCTCCTGCGGCGGACATTCAAGCCCCAAGGAGCCTAACGATTGTGTGTGCCCTGCTTGCAGCGGTATGCCCGGTATGCTTCCTGTTACAAACAAACACGCAATTGAGCTTGCAGTTAAGGCAGGCTTTATGCTGAACTGCAAAATCAACCAGTATACAACATTTGATAAAAAGAGCTATTACTATCCCGACCTTCCCTCAGCTTATCAGATTACACAGTGGTTCCATCCTGTATGTGTTGACGGCTCGGTAGAAATCGGTGACAGAAAAATCGGAATCAAGCAGATTCACGTTGAAGAGGACGCAGGTAAGCTTGTTCACGATGATGCAACAAATACTTCATTCGTTGACTTCAACCGTACAAGTGTGCCCCTTATCGAAATCGTAAGCCGTCCCGACTTCCGCAGCTCAGACGAAGTTATTGCATACCTGAAAAAGCTGAAATCAAGCCTTCAGTTTGCAGGAATTTCTGAATGTGAAGAGGGCGCTATGAGATGTGACGTTAACATTTCTGTCCGTCCCGAAGGCTCAGATGAATTGGGTATCCGTTCAGAAATCAAAAACATGAGCTCGCTTTCAGAAATCAAGGATGCAATCGAATTTGAAAAGGTGCGTCACGTAGATGCTATTGAGCGTCACACAGAGATGCTCGTTCAGGAAACGCGCCGTTGGGACGATGTGAAGAGAAGAACGTTCCCCATGCGTAACAAGGAAACAGCAGCGGACTACCGTTATTTCCCCGACCCCAACCTTATGCCCATTATCATTGATGATGAATGGCTTAAAGAAATCAAAGCAAGTATGCCTGCAACTGCAGACGAAAAAGGAAAGCTTTACGAGGAAATGGGTATTGCAGCGAAGGAAGCAGCGGTTCTTGCCTCTGACCGCAAGCTTTGTGATGTTTTCGATGCAGTAGTAGCAGACGGCAGAAATGCAAAGACGGTGGCAAGCTGGATTCTTACAGAATGTATGGGTATCATGAAACGTCTTGAACTTGACAGCCTTGACATCAGTCCTGCAAAGCTTTCAAGAATTATCGAGCTTGTTGAAAGCGGTGAAATCACACGTGCAGCAGGTAAGAAGATTCTTTCAGCTGTGTTTGAAAAGGATGTTGACGTTGATGCGTTCTGCGATGAAAACGGACTCAACGCTAAGGTTGACGAAGGCATGATAGTCGCAATCGTTGAAAAGGTTATTGCAGAAAACGATAAGGCGGTTGCAGATTATAAGAGCGGTAAAACAAAGGCTATGCAGTCACTCTTCGGTCTTGTCATGCGTGAACTGAAAGGTACGGGCGATCCTGCAACGATAAGAACATTGCTTGAACAGAAACTCAATTCATAAAAATTCGTATAATTTTCTGAAGCTGATGCAGATGTGTCAGCTTCTTTTTTATTGACATAAAAATCTGATTAATTTATAATAAAAAAGAAAGCGGGTGAGGCAAGTGATTTTTGAAAAGAAAGTTATAAAAATCTATGAAAACATGATGCTTAAGCGTTGTGATGACAACGGGAATGTTTTTTATTTTTCTGCTGAAGATTTCCCCGGTCTTGAAAGAGAAGCATATTCTTTTAAATCTTCAAAGGGACATAAAATGCAGGGATATTTTTACAGTTATCCCGATGCCAAGCCTGAAAGACTGATTATCTTTGAACACGGCATGGGCGGCGGTCATTTGTCTTATATGAGGGAAATTGAAAAACTCTGCATGGCAGGATATCTTGTTCTTGCCTATGACCATACAGGCTGTATGGAATCAGGCGGAGACACTACGGGAGGTCTTGCCCAATCACTATGTGACCTTAATGATCTGCTGTGCAACCTCAAGAAAGACGGAAAATATAAAGATTTTGATTTTTCTGTTGTCGGTCATAGCTGGGGCGGATTTTCCGCTATGAACATTTCATCTCTTCATTCCCATATTTCTCACATCGTTGTAATTTCGGGATTTGTTTCTGCAGAGAAAATGATAAATTCGTTCTTTGGCGGAATTCTGAAAGCTTACAGAAAATGTATAATGGAGCTTGAAAGAAAATCAAATCCTTCACTTGTAAACGCAGACGGCGCGGAAGCTTTGAAAAACACAAAATCAAAGGTGCTTCTCATTTATTCGGATAACGATACGCTGTGCAAAAAAGAAGTGCATTTTGATGAGCTTAAAGCTGAGCTTTCAGACAAAGAGAACATAACCTTTCACCTTGAAAACAATAAAGGACATAATCCGAATTTTACGGAAAATGCAGTGAAATACAAGGATGAATTTTTTGCTGTTCTTACAAAGAAAATGAAGAAAAAAGAGCTTGAAACAGAAACTCAGAAAACCTCTTTCAAAAAATCCTATGACTGGTACAGAATGACAGAGCAGGATGAAAAGGTGTGGAGAAAAATTCTGAATTTTCTTGAAAGCTAAAAAGCAGACTTCTTTTAAAATTAGTTGAAATATCGAAGCGTATATTGTATAATCAAAGTTGTAATAAATTACTTGGGGGTAGTATCATGGCAGAAAAAAATTACGGTAAACTTGTAAAGGCTTTGCAGATTGCGGCAGGAGTGCTTATGCTTGCAATGGTTGTTGTCTGTATAGTTCTTATTCAGAAGTATAACATCAAGGTATCAAACATTCCCGAACTCAGCAAAATGATTTCAGGCGGAACTTTAACGATTGCATTTATTATAATCGCTTTTTCCGTTGTTAAATCTTTTGCGCTTGTTTTTCCGCCTGCAGTTGTTTTTTCGATATGCGGATATATGATGCCGAATTACTGGCTTGCACTTCTCATTAATATTATTTCTGTTTTCCTCAGTTCATCAATTCCTTATTTTCTCGGGAAATTTACGGGAGCAGGAATGGTTGACACTCTCAAAGGACGCTTTAAGGCGGTTAAAAAAATTGACGATTTTGCAGGAGCAAATGAGGCACAGACAACGTTTGTTGTAAAGCTTTCAGGCTTGCTTCCGGGTGACCTTTCAAGCCTTCTTTTCGGTGCGATGGGTACCTCCTATAAAAACTTTATGATTGGCACAAATTTAGGTATGCTTCCTCTTGCGATTGTTTATTCAGGCTTCGGTACTGCACTCAAAAGTATCGGAGAAAAGCCGTGGCTGACAGCAGTTCCCGTTGTTGCAATTGTGATTTTTGTTATCACTTCGGGAATTATTACGAAGAAAATAATTGAGAAAAATAAGGCGGTACAGAAGGAGAAAGAAAATGTCAGAGAGAACATGGTTTGAGCTTGATAATGCGGCGACAATTTATCCGTATTCATCAGACAGACAGTGGATTTGCGGCTACAGAATAGGCTTTTATCTTGAAGAAGATGTTGACCCTGTAGTTTTGAAACAGGCAGTTAAAGATATAATGCCTCGTTTTCCTGCATATTTCGTACAACTGAGATTCGGTTATTTCTGGCCTTATCTTGAAAAGACGAAAGAAATGCCCATTATTGAGGAAGAGCATCTGCATCCAATTCTTCCCACACCCAGATGGTATACAGATGTGCCTGCAATGAAAATAATTTATTATAAACGCAGGCTTTGTATTGAGGCTTTCCACGGAATTGCAGACGGCGGAGCTACAATCGAGGTTTTGAAAACACTGACGGCACATTATCTTCGTCTGAAAGGTTATGAAATTCCGAAAAGTGAATTTGTTATGGAAATTGATGAAGAGCCTGCGGAAGAAGAAACAATAGACTGCTTCAAAAGGGTTTATGACAAGAAAAATAAAGGTATGACACGGAAAGAGGAAAAAAGCTATCAGCATGTAGTGAAGCCTATTCCTAATTATAACCGCTTGTTTGAGGGCCTTGTTCCCGTGGCAGACCTGAAAGAATATTGCAAACCGAGAAACATCACAATCACGGAGTTTTTAACGGCGGTATTTATTTATTCCATTTATCAGTGTGCACCTGAAAACAATAAAAAGCCTGTAAAAGTTTCTGTGCCTGTTTCGCTTCGCCCTGTTTTCGGACTGAATTCCATGAGAAATTTTTCTCTCTTCACAAACATGGGCGGCGTATTTAAGTCGGATAAATCCTCTACAATAGAAGATGTTCTTGAATCTATAAAAGGTAAGCTGAAAGAGGGTACGGAAAAGTCAGTGCTTGAGAAAAACGTGGCAATGAATGTATCGACTGCTGCGAATCCCATTGTCAGAATTCTTCCGAACGGACTTAAAAGGCCTGTGCTTAAAATAGGTTACATGAATGGTCAACAGAAGTATGCGTGCACCATTTCAAATCTCGGAATTTGTAAAATGCCCCCAGAAATGAAAGAACATATAAACAGAATGGAAGTATTCCTCGGCGGTCCGAGAAACTGCTTCGGTATTGCAATCAACAGTATTGATGATAAACTGAATATCTGCTTTAACGTCGCATCAAAGCAGACAGATGTTGTCAGAACGTTTTATAAAACTTTGGCATCTCTCGGCATACGTGTTCATGTTGAGAGCAGTGATTGGGAGGGAAATGTATGAGATGCAGAGAATGTAACGTTGACCTGCCCAAGGAATATACAGCCTGTCCTCTTTGCGGAGGTAAGGCTTCAGACGATGTCCCTCTTATTGAAGGCATAAGCCTTGCGGAATATCCGAAAGTTAAAACGGAACCCTACAAGAGAAATCCTTTCCCGATTTTCCTTGCAGTCTGGGCATTGTCAGCTTTAGCGGGAATTATTCTATATAAAACTGAAATGCTTTCTGCAAATGTTTTTTCTTTTGCGGTAGCGGCAGTTCCTCTCTTGTGGACGTTGATTTTCAGACCTCTTCTTGTAAAACAGCTTTATGCAGGTAACTATGTTATGATGAATTTATATCCTGTATTACTGGGCGGTTTTATTTTCAGTCTGTTAAAAGATAAACTTGATTATTTCTTTTCAAACTTTTTTCCTACGGCTTGTGTTGCGGTGCTTTTGGCACTGACAGTAATAATTTTTCTGCAGCCAAAGGTCTGCAAAAGAGCAGCACCGTACCCTGTTCTGACAGGGGCAGTAGGTGTGGTTATGGCAATAGTCCTTGCAATTTCGGAAAGGTCAGTACCCTTTGAATGGTTGGGAGTGATCGTGCTTTGCACAGGAATTCTCATAATACTTTTCTGTAAATCACCAAAGGAAACCAAGGAAGAATTGAGAGCGAAATTTTCAATTCAATAATGATGGCTTTTGTGGCTGAAACATGTCTGAAAATATCATAACTCGTATTATTGCGTTCCCATAGGGAGAATGGAGATTTTATGCTTTCTTTTCAATGCGATTATAACAACGGTGCTCATGAAAAAATAATGCGCCGTTTACTCGAAACAAATGACGAACTTTTGCCGGGCTACGGCGACGATAAATATTGCGTTTCCGCTAAGGAGAAAATCAGAAAGGCATGCGGACGCGATGATGCAGAGGTTTTTCTCACAGTGGGCGGTACGCAGACGAATAAAATAGTCATCAGTGCTTTTCTCGGTGCCGGTGAGGGCGTTGTCAGTGCAGACACGGGACACATCAATTGCCACGAGGCGGGTGCGATTGAGGATACAGGACATAAGGTTCTGACAATTCCCCATGTAAACGGTAAAATGTGTGCAGAAAGTCTCCGAAAATATCTTGAAAAGTTTTTTGATGACGAAGCCCACGACCACATGGTTTTCCCCGGTATGGCTTATATTTCACATCCCACAGAATACGGCACACTTTATACAAAGGATGAGCTTGAAAAACTTTCAGATGTTTGCAAAAATTACGACATTCCGCTTTATCTTGACGGTGCAAGGCTCGGCTATGCTCTTGTGAGTGACGGCACAGATGTGACGCTTGAAGATGTTGCAAGCCTTTGCGATGCTTTTTATATCGGCGGTACAAAGGTAGGTGCCCTCTGCGGTGAAGCCATTGTTTTTACAAACAGAAAACCGCCGAAAAGATTTTTCGGAATTGTAAAACAGAATGGAGCACTTCTTGCAAAGGGCAGACTTTTAGGTATTCAGTTTGATACACTTTTTACTGATAATCTGTATTTTGAAATCAGCCGTCACGCTATCAGAATGGCAGACAAAATGCGAGAAGATTTCAGAAAAAAAGGTTATGAGTTTTTCATAGAAACGAAAACAAATCAGATTTTTGTTGTCCTTGAAAACACAAAAACGGAAGAACTGAAAAAAGATGTTTCATTTGAATTCTGGGAAAGAAAAGATGAAAACCACACCGTTGTCCGTTTTGCATCAAGCTGGGCAACGAGAGAAGAAGATGTTGACAGATTAAACGGATTACTGTAATAAAAAAGCTAACTGATTTTTGTCAGTTAGCTTTTGTCTTTTATATGGCTTGGTTTATAATGTCTGAAATTTTGAATTTACAAAAATTTTTTATTTTAACCAAACTTAAACATTTCTCAAAAAAATAAAAAACAAAGGGACTGTATACTTAAACCACAATATGAAAGAAAGAGGTAAACACAATGAACAGAAACGACAAAGAATTTATTGTTCAGAAAATCCGTACACAGTATACAGAAAAAGAAAATACAGAGTTGAGTAAACTCCGCGCACTTGATGCAAAGGTGAAAAAGCCTGCAAATGTATTCGGTTATGTTTTCGGAGCGGTCAGTGCAATTATTATGGGAAGCGGTATGAGTCTTGTAATGACAGATATCGGTGAAACGGTCGGAATCGGAAATAACATGGCTGCCGGAATTATCATTGGTGTTATCGGTATGCTTATGGCACTCATAACTTATCCTGTTTATAAAAAAATTCTTTCTTCCCGTAAGAAAAAATATGCATCAGAAATAATCGAACTCAGCGATAAAATAATGAAATAAGAGGCAATAACAATGTCAGAAATAATCAGAAAAACAGAAGAATTTTTCAAAGGTGCTTTTGATGACATGAAAGAAAGCGCAAAGGCTCAGCACGAAATTGACAAAACGAATTTTGAAGCAGTGAAGATGCAGTCAAAAGCAAATTTTGCCGAGGTAAAGGCAACTCCCGCAAAAATGAGAAAAAAGATGGAAGATGAAAGACAGGAAAAGCTTGAAAGAGCAAAAGAAGCTTTAGTCGAAGCACAGAAACAGTACGAGGAAGTAACTAAGAAATAACCTACACTTTTTTCTACACCTTTCTTTAGCGGAACGGACAAATTCGGGGTAAAAGCTCTGATTTGTCCGTTTTGCTTTTGAAATTAAACAAATCCTTAACATTTGTATGATATAATAAAAGAAAGAGGAGGTATTTTTATGTTTAAGATATTAGTTGTTGAAGATGACAAAGAACTTAACAAAAGCCTTTGTTCGTTTCTTTCTCAGAACGGCTACAAGGCAGTAGGTTGCTTTGATGCAGACAGTGCATTTGATGCCTTGTATGAAGATGTTTTTGATATGATAATTTCTGACATAATGATGCCCGGTACAGACGGCTTTGCTTTTGCAAAAACAGTCAGAAGCCTGAACGAAGAAATTCCCATTATGTTCATGACAGCAAGGGATGATTTTACGTCAAAGCAAAAAGGCTTCAGTGCAGGCATTGATGACTATATGGTAAAGCCTGTTGATTTTGATGAGCTTCTGCTCAGAATCGGCGCACTTCTCAGGCGTGCAAAAATTGCCGCAAACAAATCAATTACCGTTGGTAATTTTACTATGAATATTGAGGAATACACTGCCGTTCTTGACGGTGAAGAAATTCAGCTTACAGCAAGGGAGTTCGGCTTGCTTTATAAGCTTTTGTCATATCCGAAGAAAACCTTTTCAAGAAGTCAGCTTATGGATGAATTCTGGGATGCAGACACGTCATCGGGAGTGAGAACAGTTGACGTTTACATGACAAAGCTTCGCAGTAAGCTGGCCGGTTGTGAAGCGTTTGAAATTGTAACCGTTCACGGCTTAGGCTATAAGGCGGTGATAAAATGAAAAAAGAATATCTTAAAAAAATTAGAGATTTAGCTATAAATTTTTTAGGATTCTTTGTTCTTTTCGGTTTAGTCATTACCTGTTCGTTTGAGATTTTTTTACTTTTTTTAAATTTCACCGAAGAGCAGATAAGACAGGCAGCACCTTATACTTTTTATAATGTTATCATCCTTACATTGATTTTTACTTTTGTAGTTTATGTGAGAAAGAAGATTACCGTAGACAAGCCTGTGAAAAAAATTACAAAGGCTCTTGATGAAATATCAAAAGGTGATTTTGACGTAAGGCTGGAGTCATCTTTTGCAGATGAAAATTTTGCTGAGATAATGGAAAAAATCAACGGCATGACAAAAGAACTTTCAGGCGTCGAAACGCTGAGAAAAGATTTTATTTCCAATGTATCCCATGAATTGAAAACACCGCTTGCGGTTATACAGAATTATGCATCTCTCCTGCAGACAGAAAATTTATCTGAGGAAAGAAGACTTGAATATTCTAAGGAAATTATCCGCACATCAAAAAAACTTTCAAGCCTGATTACAAATATTCTCAAACTTAATAAACTTGAAAACCAGCAGATTTTTCCAAATGCCGAGGAGTATATTTTAAGTGAGCAGATCTGCGAATGTACAATTCAGTTTGAAGATGTATGGGAAAAGAAAAATATCAAAATCAATATAAAACTTGATGAAACACTGAAAGTCAATGCAGACAAGGAACTGCTGAGCCTTGTGTGGAACAACCTTTTGTCAAACGCTTTCAAATTTACTGAGGAAAACGGCGAAGTTTCCATCGAACTTTATGAAGAAAACGGTTTTGCTGTTGTGACTGTGAAAGACACAGGCTGCGGAATGTCATCAGAAATAGGCGAGCATATTTTTGAAAAATTTTATCAGGGCGACACTTCCCATGCAACTGCAGGAAACGGTCTGGGACTTGCCCTTGTCAAGAGAATAATCGACATTGTGGGCGGAGAAATTTCCGTTAAAAGCACCCTTGGTGCTGGTAGCGAATTTTCTGTAAAATTAAAAATCTGAAGGAGAAAAAGCAAATGAACGAAAACTCTTTTGAATACAATTATTCTGCTTCTGAACAGCAGGAAATCAGAAAAATCAGAGAAAAATATGCGCCCTGCAGTGAAAAGGAAGATAAGCTTTCACTTCTCAGAAAGCTTGACGCTGATGCAGAAAAACCGGGCACGGTTTTATCGCTTGTTCTTGGTGTTGCAGGCACTCTTCTTCTCGGTGTGGGAATGTGCTGCACAATGCTATGGAACACATCCACGATGATTTTTGTCCTTGGAATAGTTGTGGGACTTGTCGGTATCATCATGATAAGCCTTGCATATCCTGTGTACAAAAAAATAACACTGAAGCAGAGAGAAAAAATTGCTCCCCAGATAATTGCGCTTGCAGAGGAGCTTGAAAAATAGTATAATACCGCTGAGGTGGTAGTCTTGATTAAATGTGTTTTAATTGACATTGATAACACGTTGCTTGATTTTCATAAATGTTCAAGGGAAGCGATGCTCATTTCCGCTGAAAATTTCGGCATAGTTTTTCCTGAAAATTATTTTGAGATTTTCACCGAAATAAACAACTCTCTCTGGGAGAAAATCGAAAAAGGTGAACTGACAAGACAGGGACTTTTCAAGATAAGATGGAACATGATTTTTGAAGAAATGGGAATTGGTGCAGACGGTGTTCTGTTTGAAGATGATTTCAGAAAAAATATAAAGCAGAGCGCAATTCCCATAGAGGGAGCTGAGGAAATGCTGAAATATTTAAGTGAAAAATATTATGTGTGCACTGCAAGCAATTCAGAATTTGCACAACAGGAAAAACGGCTGAGCAAAGCAGGAATGTTACCTTTTATAAAGAAGATTTTCACATCAGAGGAAATCGGCTTTGCAAAGCCGTCTGAGGAATTTTTTACACACTGTAAAAATGAGTTATCTCAGTTTCAGAAGGATGAAATAATGGTAATCGGAGATTCCGTAAATGCCGACATTGAGGGAGCAAATTCTTTCGGATTTAAAACCTGTTGGTTTAATTTCGGAAAAGAGCCTCATGAGAAATGCAGAATTGCAGATTATATCGTAGATAGTTTATCGGAAATTAAAAATATTTTATAAAAGTGGAGCTGTAAAAAACTCAATCATCTTCCCCCCTTTTTTTGAAATCGAGGTAACAAACAAAAATGCAGAAGAAGTTAAAAAAGATTAAGCTTCTTCTGCGTTTTTATTTTTTACAGTGCCTTCCCCTCAAGGGGAAGGTGGGTTTTGCAAAGCAAAACTCGGACGAGGTGGAAAGGTGAAAAAAGTAAACTGCAACAAAAGCACGAAAACTGCGTTTTCTACACCTCACCACCGCCTACGGCGGAGTCTCTCCTCAAGGAGAAGCCGAATATATTCAGTCAGACGAATTACAATTTGCTTTTTTACAGCCCCTTTTCACTGTATTTTTTATTCTTTCACAATGAAGGTTTTAACCTCAAAGGGTTTGAATGTAAGTGTAAGTGTGCCGTTTTCTGCCGGGAGTTTTTCGCCCTCGTCCTCAATCATGTTACAGGAAACAATTTCTTTTCCCTGTCTTGAAAGTGAAACAGTTGCCTTTGTTCTTGTGCCTTCACATTCATAAAGGCGTACAACATAACCTTTTTCGCCGCTTTCTGTGGGCTTGATGCTTTCGCAGATAATGTTGTCTGCATCAATTGCAAGGAAGGATTTTTCTTCCTTCGCCGCGCCTTTTACTGCGAATGCGGGAACGTTCAGCTCGTAAGCAGGGCATACAACATTTTCTGCACCGAAAGAGCCTTCGTGAGGCAGGAATGAGTATGTCATCTCGTGGTCGCCTCTGTCACCCGTAACATCAGGATGGTTACCGCCTCTGTGGAGAGAAAGACGGAGATTTCCGTTTTCAACTGAAATACCGTACTTACAATCGTTGAGAAGCGCGGCACCGAAACGGTTTTCTGAAATATCTGTCCACTTGTAGTTGCAGACCTCAAATTTAGCAACCTCAAGAGAATTGTTGCGTGTTGTTGGGCGAAGAACATGACCGAACTGAATTTCGTTGCGGACGTTTTCTGATTTAACGTCAACGTCGAAAGCGGCTTTAAGCAGACAGTGCATTTCATCCCAATGAACAAGTGTGTGGAAGTCAACTCTGGGATTGTTTGCGTAAACTATCATATCCTGAGTAATCTTGCTTCCTCTGCCGAAGGAATATGTACTGCGAAGAACAAACTGAACCGCGCCGTCAGAAATAACTTCTCTCTTTTCAAATCCTGTAATTGGAGCAAGCTTATCAAGAGAATCGTATTCAATGTCCCAGTTGTCCCAGTAAGCAGGAGCATCTTCAGCAGTGAGAAGTGCACCGAGCGGCTGACCGTTTTCTTTTCGGAGTTCTCTGTCATTTGCTTTGTCAATGAAAGAGGAAATAAAACCGTCATCGCCGAGAGTAATTACTGCGAAGGGAGTTTCAAGAACTCTGCCGTCGTATTTAAAGGGTGATTCAGCTTTGACAGGTGTGTCTGCCAGTTCAATTACCTTGCTTGAGAAAGCAGGGATTTCTTTAGTGTCAATTGCAAGGACATTTCTTCCGCAAACGTCAGTATATCTCTGTGAGGGAAGGTCTTTTGCATAGCCTTCAGTTTCTACTTTCTGAACATCGTGTCTTGCAAATGAAAGTGTGTTGTAAAGAGTGATTGCATTGTCTTTTTTATCTGTGATTTCTTCTGCGTAATCAAGTGCGGCACCCTTGTAGTTTATAAGAAGCTCATCCATTTCCTTGTTGAAAAGGTCATAGACAGGAGTTATTGATGTGCCGGGGAGAATATCATGGAACTGATTTTTAAGAAGAACCTTAATCCACTTATCGGCGTTTTCGTTCATAGGCTTCTGAGCGAGAACATTGAAGTATTCCATATCACGAAGAGCAAACTCGGTTTTACGGTTTTTTCTCTTGATGTCATGCATCTGTGTGAGAGTGCCGCGGTGAAGTTCAAGGTAAAGCTCGCCGTCATGAACGGGGAGATCATCCTGAATTTCTTCAAGCTTCTTCATGAAATCGCTGACCGAACATTCTTCTACCTCAGGCATACCGTCCATCTTCTTGATTCTGCGGGCAGTTTCAAGCATGCTGTATGAGGGACCGCCGCCGCCGTCACCGACACCGAAAGCATGAAGTCTTAAATCACATGTTTCTTTGAGCGGCATTTCCTTGATAAGGTTAATTCCTGCATCAACATCGGGAGCACGGTGGATTCTGTTGAAGTGAGTGAGGACTGAACTGCCGTCAATACCTTTCCATGTAAAGCTCATGAAGGGCATAGAGTTCAGCTCATTCCATGCCATTTTTGTTGTGTAGAAATATTTACATCCGCAGCCGCGCATGATCTGAGGGATGTTGCCGTTGTAACCGAATGTATCGGGAAGCCAGAAGCTGTCAGAGGTGTAATTAAAGTTTTCTCTTGTGAACTGCTGACCTTTAAGGAACTGTCTTACCATCAGTTCGCCTGACGTGATGTTGCAGTCGCATTCAACATAAACACCGCCGTTAGGCTCGTATCTGCCTTCTGCAACACGCTGTTTCATGTCAGCGAAAATTGTGGGGTAGTAGTCCTTCATCCACTCTGCATGGAGAGCTGATGACTGAACAAAACGGTATTCGGGATATTCTTCCATAAGTGCGAGAGCGTTTGAGTATGTTCTTGCGCATTTTCTCATAGTTTCTGAAGCGGGCCAGAGCCATGCTGTGTCCATGTGAGAATGACCTGTCAGACAAAGTCTGCCGAAAATTGAGTTGCCTTTGCCCTCAAACATTGTTCTTGTAATTGCGAGAGAATCCTCAACTGACTTGTGCCATTTCTCATAAGGTGTGTTTTTCGGGTCAAGGACGAGAACATTAAGCACCTTATCGAGAGTTTTCATTGCACGGAATTTAAGGAAGTTTGATTCAGGTGCTACGGCAGATGCCTGAAGAATCTGAGTCATATCAAAAACAAATTCCTTGATAATTTCGTCGCAAGTGCAGATGTCAACACCCTTATATGTTTGCTTGTAGCTGATATCAATATCGGGATATTCATAGTTTTCATAAACTGAGGTGCCTACGCAGAAGTGTCCCGCATAACATTCAAATGCAAGGCTCCATGTTTTGCCCTTTTCGTGTTTGCCGATTCTTCTTACAGGGTGTCCGCCGCCTGTAAAAGTAGCGTTCTTTATATTGAAAAGGCCCTTCGGCTTTCCGTCGACGAAAAAGAGCTGTTCAATTCCGCCTGCATGAGAAACGGCGAAAATATCCTGTCCTATATATTTGTCATCGGGTGTGAATGTACCTCTTACCCAGAGATTGTCCCATTCTTCATGTCCCCAGACTGTGTTTTTTTCAAGGCTTGACCAGCCTCTTTCGGGAACGGAGCGCAGATGCTCCTTTGTATAGCAGCCTTCAGGTGACTGAAGTTCACCGATTTTCACAAAAATTCTTTCAGAATAAATGTTTACGGCTTCTCTTAATTTATCATATGCTTTGTCTTTTAAAGGTTTGTTGTACATATGAGTCTCTCCTTTGCACTTATTGAGTAAAGGATAGCATAATTGTAAACTTTAGTCAATTAAAACGCAAAATTATTTTTGCATGTAGGAAGAGATTTTGATATTGATTTTATCCGTGACATGTGTTATGATGAATTCAATGTTTATTCAGAGGTGTCATATGAACGTAATGATTATTGACGGGCACGGAGGTCAGCTCGGTGCACAGCTCGTAAAAGAAATTTCCGAACAATTTCACAATGTAAATATCACTGCAATCGGTACTAATTCTGTTGCTACTGCCGCGATGCTCAAGGCCGGTGCCGGAAATGCCGCAACGGGTGAAAATCCTGCCGTCGTTGCCTCCCGTAAGGCTGATGTGATTATAGGACCTGTGGGAATTGTAATAGCCGATTCCATGTTAGGCGAGGTAACTGCAGAAATGGCAGCGGCAGTCGGCAGAGCAAGTGCAGTGAGAATATTGATTCCGGTAAACAAATGCGATAACCTGATTGCAGGTGTTACAAATCTCAACACAGGAAATCTGATTGATGATGCAATTTCAAAACTGCACAGTATAATCGGCAGTTAAAGCTCTTGACATCATCTGAGTCTTATGATACAATACCGATGTTATTCAGAAGAATAGCGCGGAGGCAGAAGTTTCCTTATTATTGACTTTATAATGAAAAATTTAAACGATACTATGAAGGTGTCATTATCTCAGAAGAGATAGTGGTGCCTTTTTTGTATTGGGAGAGGATTTTTATGAAAAACCAAAACAAAATATTAAAAATGGTCTTGTCAGCTTTGTTTCTGGCGCTGGCATACGTGATGCCGTTTCTTACAGGTCAGATTCCCGAAATCGGCTCCATGCTGTGTCCCATGCACATTCCTGTTTTGCTTTGCGGATTTATTTGCGGCTGGCCCTGGGGACTTGCAGTAGGATTCATCGCACCGCTGTTCCGCTCATTAACTCTCGGAATGCCCCCGCTTTTCCCGACGGCTGTTTGCATGGCTTTTGAATTGGCGTCTTACGGAGCAATTTCAGGATTGATGCATAAACTGCTGCCGCGGAAAAAACCTTATATCTACTGTTCTCTGATTGTTTCAATGCTTGCAGGAAGGCTTGTGTGGGGAGCGGCAATGCTGGTTTGCATGGGTATAAGCGGTGACAGCTTCACTCTTTCTGCTTTTTTTGCAGGTGCAGTTACCAACGCAATTCCCGGAATTATTGTACAACTGATAATGGTACCGATTCTTGTTATGGTGCTTGAAAATCCTAAACTGATGAACAGGAGGGACTGACTGTGGAGAAAGGCGAAAAAACGCGTGAATTACTGCTTGAGCATTATAGAACATATCCTCTTTTGCAGATTCAGGATATTTTCAAGTATCTTTATCAGAGCTCGTTCGGGTGTGAGCACATGGTGTCTTTTTCAGAAGCGGTGACAGAATATATCCGTAAGGAATGGGAAGACAGTTGCGGAAAAGATGAAATGCTTATTGATATTCTGGACGGAGATTACATACGTGTTCATCTGAATTTTCTGAAGTACGGTCTTGACGCCGAGACGCTGGGAAGACTTTTCGTTGACTCAGCTGAAAAGGAGATAAACGGCAGAGAGAATCTTGAAGATAAGCTTGAAACTGCAAGAAAAATGGTGAGTGAAGGGGAATTACCCTTTTCGGCAGAAGAATTCGAGAAAAAAGCAGAGGAATGGAAAACAGGCGGATATCCTCCCGTGCATCATTCGGATATATTCAGGGAAAATTATCACCCTGCATATCGCGTAATATCAAAGAGATATGTTGGTTTTCTTCCTAAATAAAATTTAATTTTTTAACTATAAATTATCATTGCACAATGAGGAATAAAATGCTATACTGTAGATGTATAAATATAATTCTGAGTAAGGAGGCTTCAGAATGAAAGGAAAAAGAACAAGAAAAGCTTTATCGGTATTGCTTTCCCTTGTTATGGTGCTCAGTATAGTACCTCTCGGAATGTTTACGGCAAATGCCGCCACAGAGGGCGTGCTTATGTACAGCACTAAAAACGGAGAGGCAACAATTATCGGATGTGATGCAAAGGCAACAGGAGATATTATAATTCCTGAAACTCTGGGTTCATGCACAGTAACCGGAATCGGTCTTTATTCCTTTGCGGAATGTGCCGATATTACAGGTGTATATGTGCCGAATACAGTTGTGTCAATCGGTCACTACGCATTTGCAGACTGTACTTCTCTTAAAACAGTAGGAATCGGTAAGGGTGTTGAATCACTTGGCAACAATGTTTTCTCAAACTGTACTTCCCTTGAGAAAATTACTGTCAACAGCGATAATGCATCTTTTACAAGCGATGAAAGTGACGTTCTTTACAATAAGGACAAGACAGAGCTTCTCGTATATCCTGCTGCAAATACTGCTTCTATATACACTGTAGCAGAAAATGTAAAAACAATTGCTGACAGCACATTTGCAGGCAGTAAGAACGTAAAGACAATCGTTATTACTGACGGAGTTACTACAATCGGTGCCAACGCCTTTTTGGGCGGCAGAAGTCTTGAAAGTGTTGTAATCGGTAAAGGTGTAACATCAATCGGAAGTGATGCTTTTGAAGGCTGCGAAAAGCTCGCATCAATTAACGTTTCGGCAGATAACACAGTTTACTGCAGTGATGAAAACGGTGTTCTTTACAACGAGGCAAAAACAGAGCTTATCAAATATCCTGCAGGCAATGCTAAAGAAGCTTTCGTAATCGGTGCAGGTATTGAAAACGTAAGAGTTCTCAGCTTCTCGAACGCTGTAAATCTCAAGAGTGTTACGATCAGCAAGGACGTGAAAACAATCGGTGCATCAGCATTCTACGGTTGCATAAATATTGCTGAGGTTTACTATGAGGGCAGTGAAACTGAATGGAAGGCAATTGAAATCGGCACAAACAACAACGCTATCCTCGGTGCAAAAATTACATACGCAGGCGGCGAAGAGCATGGTCACTCTTACACATCGTCAATCACAACTGCTCCCACATGCACGGAAAAGGGTGTTCTTACATACAAATGTGAATGCGGACATTCATATACTGAAGCAATCGCCGCAAAGGGACATGCTTTCAAGGATAATGTTTGCGCAAACTGTTCGGTTAAGGAATTCATTGTTGTAACAGACGGCACAAACGCAAAAGTTACAGGCTACAACGGTGCAGGCGGCTCAGTGATTATTCCCGAAACAATCGAAGGCTACAAAGTTAACGCGATTGCTGACAGTGCTTTTGAGAATAAGACAGAAATCACATCAATTGCAATTCTTGCAAATGTCAATGATATCGGCACCTGTGCTTTCTATAAAACAGGTTATTACAACAATTCAGCTAACTGGGAAAACGGTGTTCTTTACATCGGTTCATACCTCATCGAAGCAGAGTCTTCGGTCGGAAGTGCTTACGCTGTCAAGGAAGGCACAAAAGTAATTGCAGACTTTGCTTTTGCTTCAAAGAGCTCTCTTACATCAATTACACTTCCTGCAGAAATTTCAGCAATCGGTGATTCAGCTTTCTCAGGCTGTACAGGTCTTACAAGCGTAAATGTTGACCTGACAGAGGAAGAATGGAAAAATGTTGAAATCGGTTTGAATAACGAAGCACTGACAAAGGCTGAATTTACATATAAGGTTATTCCTCATGAGCATGCTTTTGTCGTAGTTGAGGATGTAGCTCCTACTTGTGCAGAAGCGGGCTACAAGGTAAGCAAATGTGCTTGCGATGAGGAAATGAGAGAAGATTTCTCAGCTCTCGGTCACAGCTTTGCAAATAATGTATGCTCAGGCTGCGGTGAAAGAGAATTCAACATCTCAATTTCAGGTGAAGAAGCAACTGTTCTTGGCTGTCATTCTTCACTTTCGGGAGCAGTAGAAATTCCTGCGACGATCAGCGGATATAAAGTAACCGCAATCGGAGAAAAAGCTTTTGCAGGCAAAACAGGAATTGAAAAGGTTGTAATTCCTGCAGGTATCAAATCAATCGGTGAAATGGCTTTTGCAGGCACGAAAATTGAGGTTGAGGTTTCTGCAGACAACGGAAATTATCTGACAGAAAACGGCATTCTCTATAACAAGACGAAGCTTGCACTTATTTACTGCCCTGCAAATAAACTCGGTACAAATGCTGAAATTCCTGTAGGTGTTCTTACCGTAGCAAAGGGTGCTTTCGCAGGCTCTGATGCTATGGAAAGCATAAAAATACCCGACAGTGTTATTACAATCGGCGCAGCTGCTTTTGAGGGCTGTACAGCACTTAAAAATGTTTATTTTGACGGCACAAAAACAGAGTGGGGCAAAATTTCAATAGGTGATAATAACTCTGCTCTTACAGGCGCGCTGATCACATACGCTGATACAAGCGATGTTGAGCTTGCAGCGGCATTGGCTTCTGACTTATCTGTTACAGGTGCAACTGTTTCATCGGAAGAGGTTGAAATTATTATTACCGCAGAGAAGGATGTATCTGCAATTGAACTCAGCAAAAAGACAGTAAGTGAAAAAGATATTACTCTTGAAATTGACGGTACATCAATTGCGGAGGCTGAGGGCAAATACGTTCTCACATTCACAGACTGGCACAAATCCGGCAACGAGACAGAAGCGGTCCTCACTTTTGACGGCGTAGAATATACAGTGAAGTTTGTGTTCCCTGTTGAGGACGGCGGTCATGATTACAGCATCGAGGAAAAAATCGAAGCTACATGTGCGGTTCAGGGCTCCACAAGACATACCTGCTCAATCTGCGGCGACTTCTATGATACAGATATCATTCCCGCTCTCGGACATAAGTACGGTCTCTGGATAATCGACAAAGACGAAACATGTACAGAAAACGGCATTAAATACAGAGAATGTTCAGCTTGTGACAAGGAAACAGAAGGTCACATCGAAATGGGCATTGTACCTGCAACAGGTCATTCGTACACACAGGCAGTGACAGCACCTACATGTACAGAGGGCGGTTACACAACATATACATGCTCAGACTGCGGTGACAGTTATGTCGGCGCTCAGACAGCACCCACAGGTCATACATGGGGCGAATGGACAGTGACAACTGCCGCAGAGTGCGAGAAGAAAGGCGAACAGGTAAGAGCATGTACAGTCTGCGGTACAGATGAAAAGGGTGAAATCGAAGCACTTTCTCACAAGTACGAGGGCAAAATTACTGCTCCAACCTACGATGCAGAAGGCTACACAACTTACACATGTGCAAACTGCGGTGATACATATAAATCTGATTTCACAGCAAAACTCAGTAAGCTTGTTTCAGTTACAATCTACAACCTTACAATCAACAAGGATGATGTGGTTGCACTCAATCCTGTTATTGAAAAGAAAGGCAACGTAGATTATACCGTAACTTATGAGGTTACGGACCCGTCAATTGCAGCGGTTGACGAAAACGGCAACGTTACAGGTATCACAAAGGGAACAACACAGATTAAGTGTATTGTAACAGACAACAACACAGGCGACACAGTTACAGATGTCTGCTCGGTTGAGGTCAAGTTCACAGTTATCCAGTGGATTACATGGGTTATTACAGAGATAATTTTCGGCTTTGTAAAAGACTTAATTTCTCAGCAGTAAAATAAAATAACTTCACCCCGTAGTTCAGAACTACGGGGTGATTTTTTATGCCTTGTTATTTCTTGATTTCCTTAAGTCTTTTCATTACATCGTTTGCGCCTGTGCCGAAGTAATCGTGAAGAATTTTGTATTCTTCAAAGAGCTTGTCATAAATCTTTGACTCTTCTTCGTTTGGATAGTAAACTGTGTCTTTTACTTTACCCATGATTTCTGATGCTGTGTAAACATCGTCATAACCGCCTTTTTCTTTGCCTGCGGCAACTGCGCCTAAGATTGCACTGCCGAGAGCACCGCCCTGTTCACTGCCTGCAATTTTGATGGGCATTTTGATGATGTCTGCATAAATCTGCATTGTCATGGGGTCTTTCTGAGAAATGCCGCCTGCTGCGAAGAATTCATTTACTTCAACACCGAACTTGCGGAAGTCCTCGATAATCATTCTTGTGCCGTAAGCAGTAGCCTCGATGAGTGCTCTGTAAATGTCCTCAGGCTTTGTCTGTAAGGTCATGCCGAGAATCATACCTGTCAGGTCAACGTCAACAAGGATTGAACGGTTGCCGTTCCACCAGTCAAGGGCGATAAGTCCGTGTTCGCCTGCTCTCTGCTTTTCAGCCTTTGAGCGGAGGAATTTATGTATGTTCATGCCTTCCTTTTCAGCTTCGTCATAATATGACTTGGGGAGGCAGTTTTCAATAAACCACTGGAAGTGGTCACCAACGCAAGACTGACCTGCTTCATAACCGTAGAAACCGGGCATGATGCCGTCAGCAACAACACCGCAGATGCCTTCAACCTGAACTTCTTCTTCGCCAAGGAGCATGTGGCATGTTGATGTGCCCATAATAGCCAGCATCTGACCTGCTTTTGAAATGCCCACTGCAGGTACGAAAACATGAGCATCGGCAATACCTGATGCCACTGCTGTGCCTTCGCAAAGACCGATTTTTTCTGCCATTTCCTTGCTGAGTCCTGCGACATAAGTGCCTGAGGGAGTAATGGGAAGATTTTTGTTGATTTTATCTTCAATTACGTTTTCAAGTTTGGGGTCAAGCGCCTTGAAGAAATCCTTTGAGGGGAAAGATGTTGTCTTGTTCCACATTTCCTTGTAGCCTGCAGTACAGGAGTTTCTCACGTCTTTGCCTGTGAGCATTCTGACAACCCAGTCAACTGCTTCTACAAAGCTGTCCATTTCGTCATAGATTTCAGGCTTTTCTTCAAGAATCTGCCAAATTTTCGGGATTGCCCACTCAGAAGAGATTTTTCCGCCGTAGTTTTTAAGCCACTGTTCTCCGCGTGCTTCTGCGATTTCGTTAAGCTTGTTTGCATGCTTCTGTGCGGCATGGTGCTTCCAGAGTTTAACGTAAGCGTGAGGCTCATCCTTATACTTCTCGAGGAAGCAAAGGGGAGTGCCGTCCTCAGTTACGGGAAGAATTGTGCAAGCGGTAAAGTCAATACCCATACCGATAACGTCTTCCTTTGCTACGCCTGATTTTTCAAGCACATCAGGGATTGTGTTGTAAATTACGTCAAGATAATCCTGTGGGTCCTGGAGAGCCCAGTCGTTACCGAGTTTTTTACCTGAGGGAAGGTATTCGTCCATTACGGCGTGGGGATAGTCGTAAACTGAGCTTGCAAGCTCTTCACCTGTTTCTGCGTTTACGATAAGTGCTCTGCCTGAGAGCGTACCGTAGTCAAGACCGATAGTATATTTTGCCATTTTTCAAACACTCCTTTTTTATACTGTCAGAGATGTGATGATCTCTGAATAAAGTTTTATCGGGTCGTCAAGAAAGTTCTTCCTGACTGTTTCCACCTGAATTTCATCAGCAACATAAATTGTAAGCTTCATGAGCTGAGTTTTTTCGTCACCGAAACAGAAGGTTACATTAAAGCCGTTTTCAAGCTTTTCAACTTCAATTTTGTTTTCCTTTTCTCTTCTTGCAAGAGTCTGAAGGCGAATGGCAGTGTTAACTGCTTTTTCCTTTACGCTTCGGGGGAGAAAATCCATTTCAAGACTTCTCACTGCATCAATTCCTTTAGGAGAAATTGTAAGAATTTCATCGGTGCCGTCAAGGTCCATACGGACATTGTCATCTCTTATCAGCTCGTCAAGTGCCTGAATCAGCTCGAAATAATTTGCAAGACCTTCGCCCTGAATGATATCGCTGAGCTGAAGCTTTGAAAGGGGAGCATCAAGGCTTTTCAGAAGATAGCAGATAAGAAGCTTTATCTCTGTTTTACTTGTAAGACCGCCGGGCTCAATGCCCACATTCCATGCGTCCATTTCCATTTTTACACCGCCTTTATGTTTTATGTTGAACTGTCTTCACTGTAACCCTTGACCTGTTCGCGGGTTTTGAAGATGTAGCCGTTGTTCTGTAGAATATTCATATCTTTAAGTGCCATGCCTGTACCCTTTGCAACGCAATTGAGTGGGTCGTCGGCAATAATCGTCCTGATTCCCGTTCTCTGCTCAATCATTTCGTCAATGCCGAGAATAAGTGCTCCGCCGCCCGTGATGTATATTCCGTTTTTCATAATATCCGAAACTAAATCGGGAGACGTTTTTTCAAGCACACTGTAGATGCCGTCTATAATGTTTTCAAGGCTTTCTCTCATTGCGAGAAAAACCTCAGCAGAGGAAATTTCAAAATACGTGGGAAGGCTTGTGATGTAGTCCTTGCCCTTAGCGAGAATCGTGATTTCGTCCTGCCTGAATCTTGCACAGGCAATCTGTTTCTTTATGCTTTCGGCTGTTTTTAAGCCTACAATTATGTTTCTTTCTCTTTTGAGATAGTTTTTAATTGCTCTGTCAAAGCCGTTTCCTGCGCCCTTTACGGAGTCGGAAACTGCGATGCTTCCCATTGTAATAACGGCAATATCTGTTGTGCCGCCGCCTATATCTACAACAAGTGTTCCTGAAGGATTACTCATTTTAATTCCTGCACCAACTGCGGCAGCAAGGGGCTCTTCAATAAGACAGGCTCTTCCTGCACCTGAGAGAGTGGCAATGTCGAGAAGTGTTCTCTTCTCAAGGTCTGTAACACCTGAGGGCATACAGACAACAATATTTGGCTTAAAAAATTTATATCCTGTAACCTTGTGGAGATACCAGCTGAGCATGTGCTGAGTTGCGGTAAAATCGGAAACAACGCCGTCCTCCAAAGGACGGACTACAGTTATGCAGTCGGGGGTTTTTTCGTACATTTCGTATGCTCTTGAGCCAACCGCTATAATGTCACCCATGTCGCTGTCATAAGCTATGGCTGAAGGCTCTGATATTACAATTCCTTTGCCTTCCACGTAAATTACGGTAGATGTTGTACCAAGGTCAATTCCTATGTTCGTACCCAGCATTATTTCCGACCTCCTTTCGGTCTTATGATTTTTTAGCGGCAACCGTCACGCAGATTACTCTTTCGGCACCGGCTGTTTTAAGTGTCTTTGAACATTCATCAAGTGTACTGCCCGTTGTCATAACATCATCGCAAAGAAGAATTGTTTTGCCCCTGATGTCATATTTCTTATTTGTCTTGAAAGCACCCTTCAGATTGTTGAGCCTTTCTTTACCGCTGAGAGTTACCTGATTTGGTGTATCTTTTATTTTAATGAGAAGATTTGGAGTGTATTTGTATCCGAAAGCTTTTGAAAGATGCTTTATAAGATAGTCGCACTGATTATATTCACGCTCTCTCTTCTTTTTCCTTGTCATAGGTACACATGTTATAAAATCGGGATTTTCATTTTCAAAATCTCTTTCAATAACCTTGACCATTTCTTCTGCAAAGAATTCAGAGCATCTTTTGCAGCCGTCATATTTGAATCTGTGAATTCCTGTTCTGATGCAGTCCTCGTAATAAAAAGGGCATGTGTGTTTGTCAAAGCTTCTTTTTACCGTAAGCCGATTTGAAATTTCTTCCTGCGGTATACGGTGTTTTTCAGGATTGCAGGCATCGCAAAGTGTTTCGTTTATGGGAATCACTTTGGCACAAAGGCGGCATCTGTTTGAAAATACAAGCCTTTGAAAAAGATTTATTTTCACGATATTGTCTTTTACTCTTTTCATTTTTCGAGCATCCATTTGAGTGCGGAATATCTTCTTGACTTTTTATTGTTAGCAATCATATTTCTCATTTCTTCAACGCTTCCCACAATAATCATATGCTTTTTCGCTCTTGTGACAGCAGTGTAGAGAAGGTTTCTGTAAGCAAGCTGTTGCGGAAGTCCTATAAGAGGCATGATAACTGCATCGAATTCGTTACCCTGACTTTTATGAACTGTAATTGCATAAGCAAGCTCAAGCTCTGAAAAACTTTCTGTAGGATATTCCGTTACCTTATCGTCAAAGACTATTTTCATAATTCCTGCTTTCAGGTCTATCTTTTGAAGAATTCCGATATCTCCGTTAAAAATACCTGTTCCGTTTTCTTCGCCCTTAGTCCATACAATATCGTAGTTGTTTTTCACCTGCATAACCTTGTCGCCCTCGCGGAAGATTCTGCCCTGAGCGGTTACTTCATTTTTGTCCTTTGAAGGGGGATTGAGAAATGCCTGAATAAGTCTGTTGATATTTATGGTGCCTGTCTCACCTTTCCTTGACGGGCAGAGAATCTGAATGTCTTCAAGGGGGGAATATCCGTAAGCCTTGGGCAAACGTGAAGTGAGTAATTCGCTGACAGTCTGTGCTGCCGAAGAAGGAATTGTACGTCCCATGAAGAAAAAGTCATTATTTTTATCGTTTGTGTCTATGTTTTCGCCTTTTACGATTCTGTGTGCGTTACTGACAATAAGGCTTTCCATAGCCTGACGGAAAACCTCTGTCAGCTCCACTGTAGGTAAAAGATGGGAATTTATCAGGTCGTGAAGAACATTTCCTGAGCCTACGGGGGGGAGCTGGTTTGAGTCGCCAACCATAATCAGTCTGCAGCCTAAAGGTAAAGCATCGAGCAGTGCGGCAAAAAGACAGACATCAACCATTGAAAGCTCGTCTACAATTACCGCCTGAACTGTCAGGGGATTTCTGATATTTCTCGCGAAAGACTGCTTTTCTTCGGAATCGAATTCAACCTCTAAAAGACGGTGAATGGTTTTGGCTTCTCTGCCTGTAACCTCAGACATTCTTTTTGCAGCTCTTCCTGTAGGGGCGCATAAAGCTGTTTTTAAGCCGTGGCTTTCAAAAAGCTCTATAATTCCGTTGATTGTAGTAGTTTTACCCGTGCCGGGGCCTCCTGTGAGGATTAAAATTCCTTTTTCAATGGCGGTGGTTATTGCCTCAAGCTGTTTTCCCTCGTAAGAAATGTGGTTGTCTTCCTGAATCTTCTGAATATCTTTCTGAAGCGTTTTACTGCCTGCAGGCGGGAACTGTACAAGAAGCTTTATTCTGTCGCAGATTTTCTTTTCTGCCGCATAAATGTGGGGAACAAAAAGAAAATCCGTGCCGCAGAATTCTTCTTCCACAAGCTGCTTGTTCTGAACGGTAATGTCAATTTGTTCACTTACCTTTTCAGGGGAAGTTTCAAGAAACATTGCTGCTGATTCAATGAGCTTAGCTCTCGGGATACAGGTGTGGCCGTTTGAAAGATTGTGTTTTACAATATATACAATTGCGGCTCTTGCTCTGAAATCAGAGTCAGGAGCAAGCACAAGGTTGTTTGCAATTGCGTCTGCTCTTTCAAATCCGATGCCGATTCTCTCGTCGCAGAGGAGATAAGGATTATCCTCGATAACTTCAATTGTTTTATTTCCGAATGCCTTGAAGGCATGGAGACATTCTGTGGGAGACATTCCGTAATGCTCAAGACGAATCATAATTTCGCGTATTGCAAACTGCTCCTTAAAGGCACGGGAAATTCTCACGGCCTTGGCTTTTGAAATGCCTTTTATTGCAGAAAGTCTGTCAGGGTCGTTTTCAAGAACATCAAAGGTGTTTTCACCGAAAGCATCAATGATTTTCGCCGCCGTAGCAGGGCCTATTTCTTTGACTGCACCTGAGGACAAATATTTTAAAAGGTCGGCAGTGCTTTTTGGCATAGTTCTTTCACAGAGCTTTATTTTGAATTGTCTGCCGAAGGAGGAATGAAAATCAAAATGCCCCATAAGTCTGAGGTTTTCGCCTGCATCAATGTGAGGCAGAACGCCGACCGCAGTAACAAGCTCACCTTCACAGTTAAGGTCGAGGACGGTGAAACCGTTTTCTTCATTGCGGAAAGTGACACTTTCCACAACGCCTGTTATCTCGATTTCGTTTTGCTCAGGCATAACTTTTTCCTCCACATAATATATCATTTTATTTTACTATATTATCGGAGAAAATGCAATATAAAAGAGCGCATTTTTTCGTTACAACAAAGTTATAACTTCACTTCAAACGATCAGTTTGAAACTTCACAAAAAAATCACCCGAAAAAGGAGTTCATATTCCTTCTTCGGGTGGCTTTATAAGTAAACTTATTTAAAAATGTGATTTATTTATTGAATTTTTTATATCCGGGGTGTCTGCCTGTCATCTTATATCTGTTAACGCGAAGGTCCATAAGAGTATCAATGTTTTCTTTTGAAATTTCCTTTGCACCGCCGAGAAGACGTGCATTCATGCTGATTTTTGCCCAGAGTTCAAGTGTTTCCATTCTGTAATATGCTGTAAAAAGGTCAACACCCATTGTAAGAGCGCCATGATTTTCAAGAAGAATTGCATCGTGCTCAGGAAGGAAGGGCTCGATTCCGTCGGGAACTTCGTTTGTTGAAGGTGTTCCGTAAGGAGCAATCGGTACTGAACCGAGAGCGAGAACTGATTCAGGCATAATATAATCATCCATATGGATGTGAGCTACTGCAAAAGCTGTAGAAACAGGGGGATGAGCGTGTACAACTGCACCAACATCATCTCTTTTTTCGTAGCAACGGAAGTGCATTTTGATTTCTGAAGACGGCTTGTAGCCGGCAGCACCTTCAAGAATGTTTCCGTCTTTGTCAACCTTGATAAGAATTTCAGGTGTGATAAAGCTTTTGCTCGTTCCTGAGGGAGTTACAATGAAGTTTCCGTCATCAAGTTTAACAGTAATGTTGCCGTCGTTTGCTGCTACCCAGCCAAGCTGCCACATTCTGTGACACACGTCACAAATTTGCTCCTTAATAAGCTTTTCGTCCATTAAAAACATCTCCAAACAATTCGATACCGAAAAAATTTTGAATTTTATAATACTCCTTCTGTCAAAAAATGTCAATGGTTTTTGGCAAAAAAACAAAAAATCTTCGGTTGATTTATTGTATGTTTAAGGTTATAATAATGTGAGTATTTGTTGAGAGGTATTAATGATGAAAAACAGATTTACATATAAAAGTACAGCGGTTTCGTGCTACATAGGCTTTGCTGTACAGTCCATAATAAATAACTTTCCGTCACTGCTTTTTGTCATATTCAGAAACTCCTTCGGCGTTACGATTTCAGAGCTTGCAAGCCTGATTTCCGTACTGTTTCTTACACAGCTTGCAGTTGATATTTTCAGCATAAAATATGTTGACAGAATGGGCTACAGAATGACAGCACTTGTTTCTCACGCATTTTCTGCCGCAGGACTTTTTCTGCTTGGTATTTTGCCGAGAGTAATGGAAAATTCTTTTGCAGGACTTGTCATCTGCTCTGTTATTTATGCAGTCGGTGCAGGTTTTCAGGAAACGGTACTCAGTCCTATCGTGGATTCGATTTCAGATGAACTGGGCAGCGGTGCCATGAGCTTTCTTCATTCCTTTTATTGTCTGGGTCAGTGCATGACTGTTATTGTGACAACGGTTTTTATAAAGGTTTTCGGGGAAAACAACTGGTATATCTTATCTTTTCTTCTCGCTCTTATACCCCTGTATAACTTTGTAAGATTCCTTTTTGTTCCCATGAAACCGACTCTTACAAAAGAAGAAAAAACCCCGCTGAAAGAGCTTTTTTCATCGAGGATTTTTATAATAGTTATGATTGTTATGGTAGGCGGAGGTGCATCTGAGCTTTCCATGGTTCAGTGGTCGTCTATGTTTGCGGAAAAAGGTCTCGGTGTCAGCAAGGTAACAGGCGATTTGCTTGGCCCCTGCCTTTTTGCGGTTTTCATGTTTGCAGGAAGACTTCTCGGAGCAAAATTTGAAGAAAAGATAAATATACAGAAGCTTCTTATGTGCTGCTCATTGCTTGCGTTTGTCTGCTATCTTACTGCAGGACTTTCACTCAATCCGTATCTGTCATTGGCAGGCTGTGCTCTCTGCGGAGTAGGTGTCAGCCTTATGTGGCCGGGAACTCTGACACTTGCAGCCTCAAAGTATCCTAAAGGCGGTGCAGCAATGTTCAGTGTTCTTGCTCTTTGCGGAGATTTAGGCTGTTCCTTCGGCCCGTGGCTTTCGGGAAAGGTTTCTGATATTTCACAGTCGAATGAGCATATCGTTTCTTTTGCTTCACGCTTTGCCCTTGATGCTGAGCAAGCAGGGCTGAGAACAGGTATGATGATTTCTGCACTTTTTCCGCTGATTATTTTTGTCGGACTTCTGTTCTTTAAAGAGAAAAAACAGAAACAATAAAATCTTTTGTGATTTCAGTTTCAAATTTTAATTTTTCATCAGTTGTATCAATTGAAGTAAGCTCTCGGTCAATTCCCGTGCCGAGGGCTTTTAAATATGCTTCTTTTCTTGTCCAGATTTCGGTGAATTTCAAATCGGGGTTTTCGTCAGAAAAAATTTCTTTTTTTTCGTTTTCACAGCAGACTCTGTTCACTAAATTTTCCTTTGCTTCACGTATTTTTTCTATGTCAATTCCCACATCTTTATCGCTTATCACAAGGGCGAGAAAATCTCCTGAATGGCTGAGAGAAAAATAGATTCTCCTGTGACTTTTGCAGTAAGGTTTACCTGATTGGGTGACTGAAAAAATAACATCTTTTTTTTTGAGAGAAAAGTCTTCTGAAATTTTCTCTTTGGCAAAGCCTTGTGAAAGAAGGATAGATTTTTTTCTGTTTTCATTTGAAGATGAAAGATATTCTGCTTTCTTTTCTTTATCAAGAAAGGAGAAAAATTCTTTTTGTTTTTCCTCTGAAAAACTGCTCATTTTTGTTATGTAATATTTCATGACTTTCTCCAAGAATATACCGATATACCGCTATGAGTATATCGGTATTTTTTTTAATGAACGTCATCGTTCATGCTTGTTGACTCGACCAGTTCATCAGTTCTTCTGAAAAGAAGCGAAATGCACCAGACACCTGCAAGGGCAACGAGTGTATAGATGATACGGCTGAGGATAGCATCCTGACCGCCGAAGATCCATGCTACCAGGTCAAACTGGAACAAACCGATTCCACCCCAGTTAAGGGCACCGATGATGACGAGGACTAAGGATATTTTATCAAGCATATTTTCATCTCCTCCTGTCAAAGATAGTTTGGACAGAGAAAAAGAAAATATTCAGAATTTACTGCATTAATTTTTCGACAAGCTTTTCATCTGGTTTTACAAATAAAGTATTGTAAACATGATAAATTACGAATCCGGGTTTTGCACCGTTTGGCTTTTTCAGATTTTTAGCCGGTGTGTAGTCAACGGGAACCTGAGAGGAATGTCTTGCTTTGCTGTTGTAAGCGGCAATAACTGCAGCCTGTTCAATTGCAAGGTCGGAAATTTCTTTGCCGTCAGATACGATAATAACATGTGAACCGTGAATTTTCTGAGTGTGAAGCCACATATCATTGCCTCTTGCCGTTTTTAAAGAAAGCTTATCGTTCTGAATGTTGTTTCTGCCGACTAAAATTGTGAAGCCGTCATCTGACATGAATTTTTTAGGCGGAAGAGTTTTCTGAGATTTATTTTTTGAATCCTTTTGCCTTGATTTCATGTATCCGTTTTCACTGAGTTCACGGCGGATTTCACTTATTTCATCTTCTCCGTCGGCACGGCTCAGCGCATCGAGAACCGACTCGAGATATTCAAGCTCTTCCTTGTTTTTCTCTATAAGCTCGGTGAGCATTTTTTCTGCAGTTTTTGCTTTTCTGTATTCCTTGAAATATTTCTGAGAATTTGCAGTAGGAGTAAGGGCAGGGTCTGCTTTGATTCTGATGATTTTGTTTTCATCGTAATAATTCTCAATCTCGTAATAGGGTACGCCCTTTTCAAGCCTGTAGAGGTTTGCTGAGATAAGCTCCGCATTGATTCTGAGAGTTTCTCTGTCTGCGCACTGAGCAAGATCAGCAATCTGCAGATTGATTTTTTTTGAAATTCTCTGAATTAAATTGACAAGCTTTTTGTAAAGGTCATCTGAGCGTTGCTTAGTTCTTTCAAGCCTGTCGCGCTCATAATAAAATCTGTCAAGAAGTTTAGAAAAGCTTTCTTCTTTTACGCACGTTCTGACATTTCCGTATTGGTTTATTTCCATGAACGCAAAATCAACAGGTCTTGAATTTTCATCTTCCACAATAAATGGTGCAGTGTTATCTGTTTTTATTGTTTCCTGAATTTCTTCAATTACTGTCTTTAATTTTGATTTTTTTGCATCATCAAGCTCGGAACAGAACTCGTCATTGTCTGATACTTTGAAAGCAATTTCGCGGCTGATTATGGGCGAAATTCCCTCGATTGAAGAAAGGATGGCTGATGACAGGCTTTTATTTTTAAATGACAGAATTTTTTCGCAGATTATTTCAGAATTTTCTGAAAATAAATCAAGCTTGAACTGCTTAGGCGGAAGAGCGTAAGTCAGTCCCGGCAAAATCTGTCTGACCGAAGATGTTGAAAAGTCAACTCTTTTGAGGGCATCAATAATAATATTATCAGAATTAATTAAAATTATGTTTGAATGCTGAGCCATGATTTCAATGACAAGTGAAAGAGAAACCTTATCACCGATTTCATTTGTTGAATCGAAATCAATGAAAAGAATCCTGTCGCTGTCAACCTGTCTGAAAGCAGTAATCATCGCGCTCGTAAGATGCTTTCTGAGAAGCATACAAAGCATGGGCGGAGTTTTTGGGTTTTCAGGTGCGTGAGTTGTGAAATGAATTCTCGGACTGTTTGCACGGGCGGAAAGCAAAAGCTTTTTCTGCCCGTTTCTGCCGCGAAGTATCAGCACCAGCTCTTCTTTTGAAGGCTGATGCACTTTTTCCACACGCATGGAAACTGCCTCTTTTTCAATTTCTTTTTTTACCTGTTTTAAGAATATGCCGTCAAGTGCCATTTCAGAATTCCTTTAAGTTTATATATTTTACGGGATTAGTCTGGGAAAGAACAATAATATCCGTTTCTGAGAAATTCCCTCTCAGCTTACCTGCCAGAATTGCCATTGCGGGGCTTTCGGTTTCAAAGTGACCTGCTGCGATAAGTGTGAGTCCTGCTTCTTTTGCATCAAGAAGCTCATGGTATTTTACGTCGCCGGTAACGAAAGCATCAATACCCATTTCTGCAATTTCGGCGGCGAATTCTGCACCTGAACCGCCGCAGATTGCTACAGTTTCGATTTCCTTTCCGCCGTCGCAGTAACGGACGTTTGCGTGAAGCTGACGCGACACAAAACCTGCGAAATCGTCAGCATTTGTGCAGTCCGTAAAGCCTACGCGGAGAAGTCCCTCGCACTCACTGAGAGATAACACTTCAACTTTAGTCAGTTCAAGCCTTTCCGCAAGAATATCATTGATGCCGCCCTCTGCTGCATCAAAGGGAGTATGAGCAGCAATTACGCTGATTCCGTTTTCAGCAAGCCTGTAAGCAAGGGAGTCATCAAGAAAGTTTTTCTGTGCCTTAAAAATTACGGGATGATGGGTGATGATAAGGTCGACCTCAAGGGAAATTGCCTGTTCGATAGTTTCTGTGTTCAGGTCAAGAACAACTGCTGCTCTCTCCACGGGTCTGTCAAAACCGCCAACTAAGAGTCCGCTGTTGTCCCAGCGTTCCTGAGAAGAAAAGGGAGCCAGCACGTCAAGGTAATCATAAAAATCTCTCACACATCTCATAAAAACACCCACTTTGTATTTTATGTTTTTATTATACACTATTATAATTTTTCAGTCAATAAAAAGAGAGAGTCTCATCATAATAACTGTTTCACAGAGATGAAGATGCAGGCTGATTCTATATACTGAATCGGAAAAATCGGCAAAAAAAATAAAATGGCTTGAATCTTCCGACCCAAGCCATTTTGTTATTTTTATCTTTTGCTATTTGCTATGCGAGACTGTTATGCTACTGTATCTTCAATTGAGATAAGACCGTTGAATACGCCTACATAAGCATGACCGTTAGGTCCGATTGTGATGGGACCGTAGGAGTTGTTCCAGTTTTTACCGCAACCTGTGAATACTTTGTAGAGAGTTTCACCTGTTCTGAAATCAACTGCTGTGAAGTACCATGCAACTGCATTGTTGGGAATATCATCGTTCTGAACTCTTGTGTAGAGATAAAGGATACCGTTTTCTGTTGACATCTTGGGAACAACTGTTGCTGATGCTTCGTCGATTTCCCAGATAATCTCAGCCTTTGTGCAGTCATAGTTCATGTCGATTCTTGTAACACCGGGTTCACTTGTGGGGTTGTTTACAAGGAAGCCTGCACCTGATTCTGAATAGTTGTTTTCGATGATGAATGAACGGCCGTAAGCTACGATTGAGTTTTCACTTACTGATTTGCCTTCAGTGAAGAGGGGAACCTGGTCAACAACTTCACCTGTATCACGGTCATAGATAACAATGTTAACTCTGCTGTCAGCGTTGTCTGTAATAGCACAGAGCCTTCTTACGCCGATCTGCACAGCATCGTCACCGTCTTTATCATAAACGGGAACATCAAGGAGTGTAGGTGTTGTACCTGAACCCTGGTTGATAGCACCGGGTTTAAGAGTTGTACCTCTGTCATAAGGTGTTCTCCATGTGTAGCAGGGAAGTCCGTCTGAACCTATTTCAAAGCGGTACATAGCTGTATCGGAAACGATGTAGATACCGTCTTCGCAGATTGCGAATGTGTTCTGAATTTCTTCGCCTTCAAGAGTCATGATCTTAACTTCTTCTGTTTCGGCATCAATGTAACCGACTTCACCGGGACGAGTCATGAACCAGATGTTGCCGTCATAGTCAGGCATAGCGTCTGTAAGGTAAGAGCCTTCGGGAAGGTATTCGTCGATATCCCACTCTTTTTCAACTTTCCATTCAGGTGTGCCTGATGATTCGTCAACGTAGAAAATCTGAATTACGTTGTCAGAGTTAGCGATGATAGGTCTGTCACCGTCGAGAAGGTGGCAGTAAGCACCGCCTGATGTGTCAGATGAAATCTTATCAAAGTCAAGTGTCTTGATAGCTTCAACTGTTGATGCACGCTGGGGAAGTCTTGTTTCAGCAAGAATTTCAAGTGTGTCAGCGTCGATGAGAAGAAGGCGGAAGCCGACAACGTTACCGCTGATGCACATGATTCTGCCCTGAGAGTCAAACATGAGAGTTGCAACGAGGCCGCCGAAAACGTTCATTGAACGGGATTTAACAACGGGGTTGATGCCGAGAGGTCCCATGTAATCGTATGTATCTGTGTTGTAAGAGTTACCGTGCATGCCGTTTGTACCTTCAGCTGCAAGATAAGGATGCTGAGGAATAGCAAGATTTCCTTCATCCTCAAGAGGGTTTGCTACTGCAGCTTCACCGTAGAAAGTGGGGCACTTCTTAGAAACTGCGGGCTGTCTGATCTGACCGCCGGGACTTAAAAACAGCATAAGGAATGCTGAAACAGCAGTCAGGATTTTCATGAAAATTGCGTTCATGTTTCCAATCTCCTTTTTGAAATTTGTTTTAATACTTTTTAATTAGCGTATTAAAATGTATCAAAGGAAATTATACCTGTTTTTTTGACAAAAAGCAATAATTGTCCAAAAAAATGCCTGTAGAAAATCTACAGGCGTTTTTGTTCAAAATAAATGAAAATTATTAATAAATTGTTAAGTAATTATTAACCGAAGATATTTACAATAAGGTTAACGGGGAGAATCTTTGCAAGAAGTCTTACAGGTGTGTCACAGATAGCAGAAGCAATTTTGCCCCAATCGAAGAATTTACCGAAATCATCGCTTGTGGGAACACCGTCATAGTCGAGAGCGAAAGGCTGTGTATACATAACGCCGCCCTTGCCGTAAGCTTCAGCTCTTACGTAGTTTCCGATTTCGTCTGAATAATCGTCAAGGTCAATAGAGTTACCGACATGAATAACTTTGCCGTTTGCAATCCAGTGAATAACGAGAGCGTTTTCTGCTGTAAGAGTGATTGTGTCATTTTCTTCGTCAACCTCTACGTTTGTAAAGAGAGGACGCTCTTCGCCGTCGGGAGCCTCGTATTTCTGAGCTGAATTGCCTTCAGCCATTTGTGCATCACTTTTTTCAATAATGCCGTCAAGCTCTGATGCCATTGAGAGAGCATCTTCTGTGCCGATTACTTTGAGTTCATCTCTGAGTGTTACAAGCTCGTCGTAGTTGCCTACATATTTACTTGCAGGGAAAAACTCACCGTTCAGAAGGTTGTTCTTAAGGTTTTCAGAAGTCAGGCTGCTCATGTAATGCATTGTGTAGCCTGAGTCAACGATTTTAAGGTTGTGAGCATCAGTTGATGCGATTGCGAAAACATTTCTGCCGAGAGGAAGAAGGTCCTGAAGCATAATATCCCAGAGCTTTCTGTCAAAGCGTGTTCTGCTGTCGCCCTTACTGTTGATATCAATACCGATGCATGAATTGTATTTGAGAAGAAGGTTTTCAAACTTTCTGATTTTGTAGTTGTAAGATAAATTGTTTTTGTTGTAAGCGTCTGCAGTGTAAACCTCTTTCTTTGCACTGGTGTACTCACCGGGATGGTTGATAACACATACGCCGCCGAGTGCATCAATGTTGCTGAGAACAGTTTCATAATCGCTTGTACCGCCAATACGGTTGTGGCCGTAATCTACAAACCATGTATTGACATGAGCATTGTTGAAGGATGTACCGTTCTGCTCGTTGCCGAAGGGAACGCCCATCATATCCTTGCCGCCATCCTGAGCGTAATACTGGTCGCCTGAAGAAGCAGTTGTAACTGTGTATGCCTTGCCGTTTGAAGCAAGTCCTGATTCGTAAAGTGCCTCATTTGCAATTGGGCCGTTCTGAAAAAGGCTGGCAAGCTTCATGATAGGAATATATTTGGGGGACGTGAAACTGTAGAAGGTTGTACTGTGGTCAGTAACTGCATAGATATCAAATGCCAGATCATAATGTCTTTCAGCCATTTCAGTGAGTGTGTTGTTACCGTCACTGAAGGTTGTGTGTGAATGAAGGTCAGCTTTATAAACATTGTCATTTTCAAAATCAACGTTTTCATAAGGGTTGTCGATTGTGTAATCAATGTCTGTGCCGTCAGCAGCCATTGCCGTGGGAGCGATAGAGAAGAGCATCAGAACGCTCATGAGAACGGCTAAAACTTTTTTGAATTTCATTATGTATTCCTCCTTGTGGAATAGTTTCTGATAGAATAATGCTAGCACATTTTTCAAAATCCGTCAATAAAATCACAAAATTTTGTTGAAAATGCAATTGGCTGTCGCAGTAGGTTTTTCAAGACCGTGGGGGTGATGGTTGCAACCGGATTTGATGAAAATTTCAATGGGAGGTCCTGCCTTCTCGTAAGCTTTTTCAATTAAGATTCCGTTTTCAACATAGGGCGCGATCGTGTCACTGTCGAAATCATTTCACAGCATATTTTCACCTTTTTTGTGTTTTTGTTTATTGTAGCACCTTTGAAGATAAATGCAAAAAATTCTCTCAGATTCTTCGCTTCGTTCAAGGATAACCGGAGCATTTTAGTTCAAACAAAATAATTATTTTTGACTTGCTTTTTTGAGTTTAGATTGTATAATAAAAGCAGAGGTGATTTCTGTGAAAAAAATAAGATTTGGTATTGTAGGCACAGGCACAATTGCTCACCGATTTGCAAATGCAATAAAAAATATTGAAGAGGCGGAGCTTGTTGCAGTTGCATCACGCACAAGAGAAAACGCTGAAAAGTTCGGTAATGAATTTTCAATTCCCGTACGCTTTGACAACTATGAAAAAATGGCAGAGTCTGATGTGATTGATGCGGCATATATCGCAGTTCCGCATTCGGGGCACATTACTTGCTCATGCCTTATGATGAACGGCGGAAAACACGTTCTCTGCGAAAAGCCTATGGCAGTAAACAAAAGAGAAGCTGAGGAAATGTTTGCGTGTGCGGAAAAGAACAATGTTTTTCTTATGGAAGCCATGTGGGCACGTCTTGTTCCGGGAACAATAAAAATGCTGGAGCTTGTGGAAAAAGGAGTTCTCGGTGATATTCTTGCAGTTGAAGGAAAATTCTGCTACACGATGGATGAGGACGAAATGGACCATCATGTGTTTAAACCCGAACACGGCGGAGGCTCTCTTCTTGATGTTGGCGTTTACGGACTTAACTTTGCAAGCTGGTATCTTGGAAAAGATGTTGAAGAAATAAACGCTCAGTGTTCTCTTTATAACGGCACAGACAGTCACACAGCAGTTCTGATGAAATATAAAAACAGCTCCATTGCAGATATTTCAAGTGCAACACTTCTCAGAAAACCAAACGAAGGCTTTGTTTACGGCAGTAAAGGCTATGTTTATCTCCCGAGGTTTTATGCTCCTCAGGAAATAAAGCTTCAGTTCAACAACGGAGAAATCGAAACAATCTCAGTGCCGTACAGAGGAAACGGTTTTGAAGAGCAGATTTCTCATGTCTGTGAATGTATTTCAAAAGGTCTGAAAACAAGTCCGGTTGTTACTCCCGAACAAACTGTTTTTATTACAGAGCAAATGGATAAAATCAGAAAGATGATTGGTGTTGAATATCCGCAGGATAAATAAAATTCACGTCAAGGAGGAAAATTTATGGAAAAGGTTTTAAGTCTGATTCCGGCACTCATCATGCTTGTGATGATACCGCTTGAAATTTCTGCAATTGACGGCAGTGAAAATGAGGAAGTCACACTTGACGATTACAAGCTTCTTGCAGAAAATCCGTCAGTCAGTGCAGAGGTGAGAACAAGAAAAAAGTAGACAGACTTCGTATGTATGTAGACGAAGAAAATCCTCTTTTTATGATAAGAAACTGTCCCCGATATCTTCCTGATCCCACAGCATAAGACATTGAATACGAAGCGGTACTTACCTATTATGCTTTGCCCGAAGATGTGAGAAATTTTTCAGTAATTTACATTGACGAGGGACCTACATATCTTACACCACAGGAACAGCTTGATTTCTGGGATGAAATGCTGGGATATACTGATGAATACAATGTTCCCATTGTTGCCCAGTCAGAATGCTTCTGCACAATTCTTGTGAAAAAGAGTTTCCGGGGTTTTGATATTTATTATTCTTCGATTTCTTTCATTATCTCATCGTATGTGATGGTGTTTCCGTATTTTGTGAAGTCTGCTTTTTTGCCGAGGATTCGTATATTTTTAACCATTGGCTTGCAGTTGGTGTAGATGGGTTTGCCGGGAGTAATGGGATATATGCCGAGACATGAGAATATGTACCATGCTGCCATTGAGCCGTTATCTTCATCTCCGGGGAAGCCGTCATCTTTCCATGAGAATCCCTCGCTGCAAATCTTCTTGAGCCAATATTCCGTCTTTTCGGGATGACCGAGATATGTGTAGATAAACGGAATGTGGAAGCTGGGCTGATTGGATATCGCACACTGACCCCAATCGCAGACAGCCATCTCGGTCATTTCGTGGATTTCGTAGTTATATCCGCCAACTCTGTAATCTGCAGGTGCGGAGAAAAATTCATCAAGCTTTTTAATAAGACCATCCTTGCCGCCGTAGAGCGATGCAAGACCGTCAATGTCATGCTGCACTGCAAATGTTGTCTGCCACGCAGCGGCCTCTGTATAATCTCCGCCCCATTTTATAGGGTCAAAATCAGGCTTGAAGTTTCCCTCGGAATCCTTGGGACGCATAAAGCCTGTTTCACTGTCAAAGATATTCTTGTAATTTTTTGAACGCAGGAGATATTTGTCTCTCTTGTCGCTTTCACCTAATATGTCAGCCACGGTAGCAAGGCAATCGTCAAAGTACGCTGCATCAAGAGTGAGGTTTACACTCTCTTTGAATTTGTCGCAAGGTACGTAACCTGATTTCAGATACTCCTCGCAACCCTCTCTGCCGTATGCAGCAACAGTGGAAGATTTGTTTGCGTGGTGCTCCATACCCTCAAAGGCGATTTTGAGTAAATCTTTTGAAATGAGATTTTTCGTAGCAACATCGGCAATTACTGCATCAATAGCGGTGCTGGGCATGCAGTTCTGAGCATCTCCTGCGGTCCAACGGGGCAGCCATCCGCCGTCAATATAGTCCTGAATATATCCTTCAATTATTTCGGGAAGAATATCTTTAGCCACTATTGAATAGAAAGGATAGTTGGTGCGGTATGTGTCCCAGAAGCCGTTATCCGTGTATCTCACACCGTCAAGCACCTCATCTCTGCTCGGTGAATAGTGAATGGGATTACCGTTTTCGTCAGGCTCGTATGCCTTGTGGGGATAGAGGAAAGTACGGTACATACAACTGTAGAATGTTTTCATCGTATCTTCATCTGCATCAATTTCAATCTTGCTGAGATATTTATTCCATATACGTTCATTTTCAGCTTTGAGTTCATCAAAGCTGACGTAAACAGAATCGTGCTGAAGATTTCTCACTGCCTGCTCATAGCTTATAAATGATGTGGCAACGGTGAACGTAACATCTTTTTTCTTAAGTGCAATATGAATACCTGTGCCCTCGCCCTTAATGTGAAGGCTGTGCTCGGTGTCGCAGGTGTCCCTGCTGCCTGTGAGAATCTTGTCAGCATCAACAGAGTCTTCATCAAACTGGAAAACATAATAACCTTTGAGTGTGCCTTTGTCGTGACTCTTTTTACCGCGGTTGCAGTCAGTCTGGCAATAAAGGCGGTTAGTTTCCTTGTCAAATTCGTATTCGCAATTGAATTTTACCGGCAAAACAGAAATGTAACGGTCAAAATCCTTTTTGAAACTTAATTTTACACAAGCACCGTATTCAGTAGGTGTAAGTTCAAAATCGCAGAACGGTCTCTTAAGATAGCATTTAAGATAATGTGGTTGTAAAATTGCCTTGTCGGGGTCGTATCCTGACCAGCAATCTTCAAAATCCACATAAGGTTTCTCAATCTGGGGCATCATAGTAAAAGCACTATGGTCGCTTATCCACGGACTTGGCTGACGGGTGAGTCGTATGCCCTCAACGGAGCGGTCATCGGGATGATAGTACCAGCTTCCGCGGGACGTTTCTGTCTGAAGGCTGAATGCTGCAAACCCGAAAGGCTTCTGCACCAAGGGCAAAGTGTTACCCTGAGAAAATCTGTGAAGAGATTTTGAACCCTGTTTTATATTTACGTATTTAAGATAATTCATAAAAAATACCCACTTTCACCTGTTATATTGATATGATAGCATATACTTATAAATCTTGCAAGGATGATATGAAAAAACGCCGAGCGGTGATTTTTATATTGTTGAAATATGAAATCAAACATGATATACTGAAAAAAGAGGTGTTTTGAGATGAAAACTGAAATTTTGCTTGTTGAAGATGATATATATTTGCGTGAAGGTCTGTCAGAAATGCTGACAAACCAAGGATATGACGTAACTCTTGCTGAAAATTTTGTGAAGGCACAGGAGAAAATCAAAGAAAATTTTGACCTTGTGATTCTTGATATTATGCTTCCTGACGGAAACGGTCTTGAGCTTTGTCAGAAAATCAGAGCGAAAGGCGGCAGTGTGCCAATACTTTTTCTTACTGCCTGCGATGATGAAATTCAGATTGTCAGAGGTCTTGACGCAGGTGCTGACGATTATGTTACAAAGCCTTTCAGACTTCTTGAACTTTTGTCACGAATCCGCGCATTGCTGAGAAGAAGCAATAATCAGTTTATGGGCGACAAAAATATTGCCCTTAATGCGGAAAATATGACTGTTTTAAAGAACGGAAGAATTATTTCTCTGACGCCTACTGAGTACATGATTCTCAGAACGCTGATGCAGAATAAAGGTGTTATCGTCACAAGAAATGTGCTTCTTGAAAAAATATGGGACTGTGACGAAAGCTTTATTGATGACAATACACTTTCAGTTCACGTCAGCAGACTTCGTGAAAAAATCGGCGGTGAAAACATTGTTACTGTCAGAGGCGTAGGCTACAGATGGGAGGAAAGCAAATGACGGGACTTGAAATTTTCCTCTGTATTTTTTCGGGAATACTGTTGATAACCTCTGCCTTTCTCGCTGTTGCATACTTTAAAAACAAAAAAGAAATTTTAAAGCTTTCACAAAAAACAGATGCATTTCTGCAGAGTGGAGAAAGAATAAATATCAGCACAAAAGATAATGCCGTAGCGGCTTTGCAGAACAGTCTGTCAGACATTGAAAACAGACTGATTCTCGAAAAAGAAAACACACGTCATCAGTCTGAGAAACATGCTGATTTTATAGCAGATGTTTCCCATCAATTGAAAACTCCCCTTGCAGGGCTCAAACTTTATTGTGAGATGGATAAGGCGCAGCGAGAAAATCCTTACTCTGAAAAAGAATTACAGCTTATTGAAAAAATGGAAAACCTCATCAGAAATCTTCTCAAACTTGAAAAGCTTCGTTCTGATACCTATACAATGGATTTTACCGAACAGAAGGTGGAAAATATCATAGGCGAGCTTATCGGTGAAAATGAACATCTTTTCACGGGTAAAAAGTTTTCAGTTTCAGGGAATGCCGTTTTGCGGTGCGATAAGCAGTGGCTCAGCGAGGCACTTGGCAATATCATAAAAAACGCAGGCGAGCATACACCCGAAGACGGAAAAATCAGTATTTCAATCGCAGAAACAGAAAAGACGGTAATAATATCCGTGGAAGACAACGGCGGCGGAATAAACGAAAAGGAGCTTCCGAAGCTTTTTAACAGATTTTACAAGGCGGAAAACGCATCAGCCGACAGTGCAGGAATCGGAATGTCGATTTCAAAGGCAATTGTCGAAAAACATCACGGCACAATTTCCGCAGAAAACGGAGAAGAGGGCTTGAAGGTTATTATGTGCCTGCCGAAATTTGACGGAGAAATTAAAATTTATCATTGCCTTCCCCTCGAGGGGAAGGTGGGTTTTGCAACGCAAAACTCGGATGAGGTGGAAAGGTAAAAATTTAATTATTGCCTGAAATAATACACGAAAACTGCGTTTTCTACACCTCATCAGTCACCTTACGGCGACAGCTTCTCCTCAAGGAGAAGCCGAATTAACATCTCAATAAATTATCTATATTATCGTAGAGGCGAACTGTGTTCGCCTTTTATGTATCCTTTGGCTTTGTGCAAGGGAAAACACAGTTTTCCCCTACGTAATGCATTACCAAAAGAATAATATATCAAGCAAAATCGCCTCCTTATCGGGGCGATTTATTTCTAATCTTACGAAATCGTAAGATTAAAGTCACCGAAACTTAAGATAAATCAAATATAATAAAATCAAAGAAAGGAGCGTGTTAAAATTGAACCTTATTGAATGTAAAAATCTCACAAAAGAATATATCAGCGGTGACGGAGTTATCAAAGCGATTGACGACATCACCGTGGGCTTTGAGCAGGGAGAATTCTGTGCAGTCACAGGTCCCAGCGGTTCGGGTAAATCAACACTTCTCCATGTGCTCAGCAGCCTTGAAAATCCCACAAGCGGTGAAGTGATTTATAACGGAGAAAATCTCGGAAAATATAACGATAATCAGTTGTCAATTCTCAGACGCAGACGTTTTGGTTTTGTTTTTCAGGCTTATAACCTTGTGCAGGAATTGACAGGCTACGAAAACATCGTTCTTCCCGTAATGCTTGACAAGAAAAAGGTTGACGAAAACTATATCAAAAAAGTTATTGAAATCCTCGGCATCGGTGACAGGCTGACTCATTTGCCCGGTGCACTTTCAGGCGGTCAGCAACAGCGAATTGCAATTGCAAGAGCACTTGCAAACAAACCGTCAATCCTTTTTGCGGACGAGCCTACAGGTAACCTTGACGGCAAAAGCGGACGGGAGGTTTTGTCGCTTCTCAAATATGTGGGCAAAGAGCTTGGAGTTTCCCTTTTGCTCGTAACTCACGATCTGCACGTTGCAGAACAGGCGGAAAGAGTTCTCACCATTGAAGACGGAAAAATCGTCAGCGACACAAAGGCGGGAGTGTGACAGGTGTGAAAAAGAAAAATCTTACAATCAACCGCCTTGCTTTGGGTAACCTCAAAACAAGAAAAAAGCAATATACCATAATGATTATCGGCATATTGCTTTCTATGATTTTTTCAAGCGGTGTGCTTTTTCTTGTTTCTTGTATGCAAAGTTCAGGTGAAGAGCTTGCAAGACAGCAAACCGGTATCGCTTATGGGATCTTATATGACAATGACGGCTTTATTGACCCTGAGGGAGACTTTGAAAAGCAGTATATTTCCGAATACGGCTATGCGCATATTATAGGATATGGCTATGCCGATGAAGAAAAGAAGGACAGAGGCACTTCAATTGCTTATCTTGACGAAGATGCACGAGACCTATATTATGTTACTCTCAAAGAGGGCAGAGAACCTGAGAAAAAGGGCGAAATTGCCATTGAGTCAGATGCACTTGCTATGCTTGGCAAAAACCAAACAAAAATCGGCGATAAAATAACTCTTTCCGTACAGACACCGAATGGTGATGAATTTATGGAGGGTGCAGAAGAAAAAACATATACCCTTGTCGGTATTCTTGCAGATAAGAGAACTAATATCGGGGAGTACCGGACTGATTTGGAATCTAAGACAGCTGCAAAGCTGCCGGCTGCTTTTGTCCACGAAAGTGAAAAAGTGAAATCCGGCGGTAAAGAAATCAATGTTCTTTATTACACGGTTTTTGAGGAAAAGCTTGTGTTAAAGAAGGATTGGACGGTTGCAAATGAACGAACTGATTATCATGCTGAGCTTGTATCACCTATATGGCCGAAAATTAACGAAAGATATATTGATATGGTCTACAACCCCTTATATGATACCAGCTCATTAAGATTTGACAGTGGAATTGCACTCTATGCGCTGTTGTCCTGCGTTCTGATGCTTGCATCCTGCATCGGAATAGTAAACTCTTTCTCTGTAAATCTACAGGAGAGGAAAAAGCAGATAGGAATGCTGCGTGCAGTTGGTGCTACAAGAAGGCAGATTATAAATATTTTCGGCAGAGAAGCTTTTATTATTACTCTTGTATGTGCGCCCATAAGTGTTGCAATTTCCTATTTCGGAGTTAAGCTTTTTGTACATCTCATGGGGGACAATTTTATTTTCATTCCCGATCTCTTTGTTCTGCTCGGAACAACAGCTGTCAGCGTTATTTGCGTAATGCTTGCTTCTCTTATCCCTCTTTTTGTATCTTCACGCATTGCTCCCATGCAGGCAATAAGAAATATTGAGCTTTCACGGAAGATGAAAAACAAAAATATAAAATCTCAGAGCTCATTTAATGCGCCAAAGCTTCTGGCTTCACGAAGTCTTTCTCTTCACAGAGGAAAGCAGATAAGCGTAAGTGTTATTCTTGCTGCTACAATTCTTCTTACCTGCTTCGGCTTTTCATTTATGGAAATTGAAAAGAAAGCGGCTGAAATGTCATCTTTCCGTAGTGACTATATGCTAAGAAGAGTTGAAGAACACGGCTTGGTATGTGATTTTGTTAACTGTCCTTCCTTAGCAGACGGATTTACAGAGAATGACAAAAGAGAGCTTGAAGAGTTCTACCTTGCAGAAGAGGTCTACTCTTTTAAAAAATATATGGCTTTGCTGAATGTAGAAGAATACACCCCTTACCTAAATGTTGCGACTGCAGGTTGGGACAACAACTGCCGTTACGTTTCTGATTTGATGTCGCTGCCGTTCGGAGCGGAAACAAAAATAAATGATGAGAATTTTGTGGAAACAATTTATCCCCAAGGAGAATACGACACCTACAAAGAACTGAAAGAAACGGTGGGATTTGAAAACGAGGTATTCCAGACCCCGCTTACATTTTACAGTGCAGAGATGATTGAAAAATACAAAGATCAATTTGAAGTCATTGACGGCAGAATTGATATTGATAAATTGAATTCAGGCGAAGAAATAATTCTTGTAGCAGTCAGAGAAGCAGGACTGTATCTGCCAGTGGATAACGAAGGAAGGGTTGTTACAGTAGGTGTGCAGGATATGGATGAGCCTTTGTACCAATATCAGAAAGAATCTGACATAAAGCACACAGTACCTCTTGAATATAAAGCGGGTGATACTCTGGAAATGAGTACACTTTACTCAGGTATTACAGAATATCCCAAAGAAGACGATGAACTGCCTGAGGGAATCACCAGATACGACAAGAAAGTAAAAATAGGAGCAATTGTAAGACCGTTTTATTTCAATAATGTCTTTGGTGAGAGCAGAAGCTTTGCATTGATCAGTACCATCAATGCTCAACCGCTTCTTACTGCTGAAGACAGTCTTTATGAAGATATTGTAATTAATATCAGCGGTGAAATTGATGATGAAACAGACAGCACTGTCAGTCAGTTTCTCGAAACCTATACTTCGGGAACAAGTTTTGAGGTTTACTCGGATTATGCAAGCGACAAGGAATATGAAGAATATGTACGCTCAATGTTTATCGGTATGATTTCAATCATCATTCTGCTTTTCAGTACGGGAGCAGCCATTATAAACAATACGCTTACTGCGAAGATAAGAGAATCAAAGCGTGAAATCGGTACTCTCCGTGCAGTTGGTGCATCGGCAAGAGAGCTTACCCTTTCCTATGTTTTACAGATGATATCAATGTTCCTGTGGGGAAGTGTGGCAGGCTTTGGTCTTTACAGCATAGCTCATGTTGTGCTGAAATTGATTCTTAAAGATGAATGGATTTATCCTTTCACATTCTGGCACGGCTTAGCTGCAATAGCTCTGCTGATTGTAATTTGCAGTATCAACCTTTATTCAAAGGTCAGAAAAGAAATGAAAAACAGTATTGTTGAAAATATAAGGGAGTTATGATGAAAAAGTTATCTTTAATTTTATGTCTTGTTCTTATGATGCTTTTATCCGTTACTGTATCGGCGGAAGACCAAGACAATTCAACCCCTCGACTTATGGTGACGGAGTACACGGTTGAGAACGGATTTATTTCTCCCGATTCGGAAGCTGTTCTGAGCATCACAATAAAAAACACAAGCACATCAAAATCAGTAAACAACATAAAGCTTTCTCTTTCAGATGAAAGCGGTGAAGTGAGATCTGAAGATGTGGGCACAAAATATGTGTCTTATATCGGTGCAAACAGAAAATATGTGTGGAAAGTAAAGCTTACCGCAATAAAATCAGCACAGGTAAAAGAACACAGGTTGACTCTCTCTATGGACTATGAGGATGAAAACGGCATGTCTTATTCAGCAAACGATTCTCTCCTCGTTCAGGTAAAGCAGAAAGCCTCGCTTGATTTGAGCGGAACACAGCTTCCTGCAAAGGTCGTACAGGGCGAAACGGTGAACGTGTCCGTAACATTTATGAACACAGGTAACGGCACGCTTTACAACTGTAAAATGGATTTTGATGTTAAAGGTCTTGATGATGGGGGTACAACGTTTGTGGGAACAATTGAGCCGGGTCAGAGTGCGGAAGGTGTCGGAAGTCTTCTGGTGAGTCAGGATGTCCTCGGCAAAACAGAGGGGGAAATAATATTCACCTATAAAGACTTTTACGGTGAGTTTTACACGGAAAAGGTAAAGGTTTCAACGGTCATTGAAAAGAAGGCAGAAGAACTTACTGAACCGACTAAAAACAATTCAACCCCTCGACTTATGGTAACGGAGTACGAGGTTGAAAACGGATATATAAAGCCTGAATCAGAAACAGAATTGAGTATTACAATAAAAAACACAAGCGTGTCAAAATCAGTCAGCAACATAAAGCTTTCTCTTAAAGAAGACAGCGGTGAAATACGACCTGAAGATGTGGGAACAACATCGGTAAGAGCAATAGGTGCAGGCAGAGAATATGTGTGGACAGTAAAACTTACTGCAACAAAATCAGCACAGGCAACAGAGCATAAGCTGAATCTATCTATGGAATATGAGGATGCAGACGGCACTTCTTATTCCGCAAGCGATGTCATACTTGTTCAGGTAAGACAGACGGCGCTTCTGGACTTAAGCGGAGCAAGGCTTCCCGCAAAGGCAGTACAGGGCGGTACGCTGATGGTTCCGGTGACATTTATGAATACAGGTAAAGGTACACTTTACAACTGTAAAATGGATTTTGAAGTTGAAGGTCTTGATGATGGGGGTACAACGTTTGTGGGAACGATTGAGTCAGGTCAGAGCGCTACAGGCAACGGAAGTTTGCGTGTCGGCACCGATGTTCTCGGCAAGGTTGAGGGCGAAATCGTCTTTTCCTACGAGGATGATTACGGCAAAGTCTACACAGAAAAAGTAAAGGTTTCAACTCTTGTTGAGGAAAAAGTTGAAACTGCAGAAACAGAAGAAGAGGAAGAAACGGGAAATAAGCATTGGTATCTGTTCATTCTGCTCGGCGTATGTTTAGGCGGCGGTCTCGGTTTCGGAATACCTAAAGCAATAATTTCCGCAAAGCAAAGAAAAGAAGACGAAAAAAGACTGTAGAACAAGAAAATCCCCGTTGATTTTAAAATCAACGGGGATAAGTTTATTTTGCCGAAAGTATCAGTGCATCCATTTCTTCAAGAATAGTTCTTGCAGTGTCAGGTCCTACTGAGTTTGTTTCCTCGTAATGCTTTCTTTCCATGGAATCGTAAGGAATGTTGAAGTAGGGTAGCCATTCATGGAGAAGGAAATCATTGTCGGGAATGATGTAACCAAGCTCATCATTACAAAGACCGAGAACGAAGGAGTGTTCGCAATCCGTCATTTCAGACAGCACTTTGTATTCTGCTTCAAAGCCGTTTGCTGATTCTTCTGCGGAAAGGAAAGCACCTGTTTCAAGCTCGGGATAAAGCTCACCGGGAATCATAAAAATTCCTACCTGATTATTTCCGAGTTCCATGTAAGAAACTTCTGAAATGATTGAAACCTCGGTAAACCCTGTTTTTTCTGTGTCATTGTTGAGAACGCCTAAAAATCTTGCAAGGAGAAGAGCTGTGTTATCGCACACAACGCTGATTGTTTCTGACTTGATGTTGATAACAGGTGACAGCTCTTTTTCGTTTGTAATGCCGAGCACATAATTCGCAAGCTTTCTTCCGTAGTCCTTTGTGTAGCCTACGCAATCAAAAGTATCGCTCTTAAGGAAATTGTCAATCTGATCGCCTGTAATAAGACCGCCTACTGCACCGTTGACAAAAAGCACGTTTGCGCCGCCTGTCTGCTTCTGAATCTCCTCTGTCATATAAGCGGGATAGTCTGCGCTGACAACAGTTGTTTTACTGCCGAGACCTTCCGCGTGGGAGTTGAAGTTTACGATGTAGGTGTCTTTGTTTCCGTTTTCAGGCTCGAAGCGGATTGATGTGATGATGTTGCTGTACTCAATGGGAGTTCTTGTGTCTGCCTGCATTCCCTCAGCCACAGCGGTGCCGAAGAAGAGCTTGCCGTCCTCCCTTGCCTTATATGCCTTTATAATTGCAACGGCAGTTTTCTCTTTCAGACTCTGCATAAAGCTTTCGTTTTTTCCGTCCGAGAGGAAGTTTTTACCCCAGAGACCCTGTGTGTCTATTGCAGAATGTGAATGTGTGGAAGCGATATTGATTGATTTGATAGAGGGAATTTCTCCGCTTTCAATAACTATTTTTCTGATATCGTTTATGTCTTTTCTGCTGATACCTACACAGTCAATCGCACAGAGGACAACGCCGCCGCGTCCTGTGTTGTCATCAAGGTAAACTGCCTTTGCGTACATATCGTCAAGCACACCTTTGGCGGGATTGTTTGTGTTATAGCCTGCGATGTAATAAGTGTCGGCAGTTATATCCTCAGGAGTGAGAATGCTTTCGCTGTAGCCCACAGTCCATTTTTCACCTGCTGTCTGAGAAAAGGTTTTGTCACCTGTGAGCATATATTCTGATGTGTCCTCTTTTGTTGTAAAGGTTGAAGTGGGCATACAGATAATAATGATTGAGAGGATAATGTTTATAAGACCTCTGACTAAGTTAGGAATTCTTAAAAAACGTAAAATTGCCATTTTATTTTACCCCCTGATTGAAACAAGTTCCGTAAATTCTTTTGAGAAAGTTGTAGCAGCAGTGTCACCTGTTGAAACAGTTTCTTCGTAGTGACCTTCAGCACCTGATGATGAATAGTCGTTATCGGGAACAATGTAGCCTACTGCATCATTGCAAAGACCGAAAACAAGAACATCATCACTTTCATCAAAGAGAGTATTCAGCGCGGCATAGGGATATTCGGTGCCGTTGAATGCTTCTTCCGCAGAATAGAATCCGCCGTAAACGATTTCGGGGAAAACTTCGCCGGGTGCCTCAACGATTTTTATGTTTTTGCCGATTTCCACATAGCCTATTTCACTTGAAAGAAGAACTTTTCCGTTCTCCTTGAAAGCGGAAACACTGCAAAGTCCTGCGCTTTCAGCAAGTCTGAAAACAAAGTTGTTGACTTCAAAATCAACCTGCTTGTGGCGGATGTTGATAATGGGTTCAACCTTTTCTCCTTTTTCAGCGAGAGAAGAGAGAATGTCTGCTACAATAAGGCTGTATTCTTTCATCTTTTCGTAAGATGTAAGGTCAGCAGGGATTCCCGTTTCTTCATCCATGTTGTTGCCGATACCGCCGCCGATCGCACCCTGAATGAAAATGAAGTCTGCGTCTTTCTTCGTGTTTATTGCTTCTTCAATGTAGTAGGGGAAGTCACCTGAAATTTCAGTGTTGCTCCAGCCAAGGTTGATAGGATGTGCACCGAAGTTTGTGATATAAATTTCCTTTTTGCCCTCGTCATTGGGAACGAAGCGGAAAAGGTGGAAGCTGTCGTCAAGAGCATAGGGGTCGCGGTTGTCATAGAAAAGCTCGGGGTGAGATTCTGATGAATAGTACAGGTTACCCTCGGTACGGCTTGTGTAAGCTTCTCTTATTGCCTCTGAAACTTTTTCAACAACAGAATCCATATATCCCTCATCTCTGCCTGTTTTTGGAATATTGCCCCAAAGACCCTGAGTGTCGATACCGCTGTGAGCGTGAGTTGAGCCCACATTAATGCTGATGAGTCCGTCTTTGCCTGTGATATCAGAGAGATTTTCTCGGATTTCCTTGATTTCACCGCTCATAAGACCGATTCCGTCAATGTATGCAAAGGCTACAGCACCTCTGCCCGAATTGTCATCAAGTACAATTGCTCTGACCGCAAGATCGTCAACTACACCTGTTGCTTCCTGAGCGGGGAATTTGAGGAAGCCGCCGAGAAAATATCTGTGAGAGTCAACGTCCTCAGGAGTGAGAACACGTCTTGCGTAGCCTACTTTCCAGTATTCTGCCTGTGCTTCGTCAATGAATTCATCGTGACCTTCAAGGAAATTTGCTGCAATTTCCTCGGTGGGTCTTTCGTCGTATCCGAGTCCGGTCAGACTCTGGAAAACTGACGAGAGAAGCAGGGGTAAGCCTACGATAACTGCCAATAATGCTGAAAATAATCTTGTGATAGCTGCCATGATAAAAACCTCCAATGCTTTAATAAATTCCGAGTTCATCCCTGAACTCACTTTTTATATCAATATCATTTGAAATTTTTGCAGGAAGAGAGATGTATTTGTCAGCGAGGGACAAAAGTTTTTCTTTGACTTTTTCATCCTTGGTCTGCAAAAATTCAAAAATATTTTCCATTATGTCACAGGTGACAAAAAACTTTTCCGACCACTTGGCAAGCTCTCTGCAAATGGGCAGATCCTGTTGCAGATATGCTTTGCAGTTTTTCATCTTTTCAAGATAATCACTTGCTATGGAAAATGCTTTTTCTGTGTCGCCTGCTTTGAAAGCTTTTTCAATTCCGCCGAAAATTTTGTACATTCTTCTTGAATTTGTGTCTTTAAGACATGAGGTGTAAAGGTGGTCCGCAAAGGTGATAAAAGCTTCCGCGTTTTCTTCACCGATAACCTGTTTTATTGCCTTTTCCCACGATTTCTGTGAGTTATAATTTTCACTGTCCCAAAGGTAATCGGCAATCGTTATAAGAGGAATTTTTGAACATTCGGGGTACTCCATACAGTTTGCAATCAGTCCTTCGGAATACCTCCATAAATCCTTTTCCCTGCCGATAACGGGTGATATGTGCATCTCGTTGAACATTGAGCAATCGTTTACGGGATAGTTGTCCCAGTAAAGGACTTTATGGTGAGTGTTTTCGTAAAACTTAAGTGCATCGAAAGTTGTAAGCTCACGTGAACAGATGTCTTTACCTGTCCAGAAAACAGAAATAAGAGGGGAGATGTTCTGACCTAATTTTGATATGTAATATTCATCACCCTTGCCGTGGTAAACTGTAGGACAGACAGTGAGTGTGACAGAAGAATCAATCTCCGTTAAAGCGTTGTAATATTTGTTTATTAAATCAATGTGAGCATTTACCGATTCGCCGTAAAGCTTTTTATCTTCATCAAAAAACAATTCTTCGTCAATGTCGTCAAGAAGAAGTCCGAAGGAGCGTACACCGATTTTGTAAAGCTGTTTTGTTTTATTCAGAAGAATTTCAAACTCTTTTTCATCGGAATACTTCATTGAAAGTCCGGGAGCAATGCACCAGCAGAAGGACATGAAATATTTCTGCGAATCAAGTATCAGTTCCTTAAGCTTCTTTATTTCTTCATCGGGGTAATTTTCACGCCACAGATCTCTGTGGTACGCATCATCCTTGGGAGCATAGAAAACGGTGTTCATTCTGTTTTTTGCCATAAGCTTCATGACAGATTTTCTGCTTTCATGGCTCCACGGCTTTCCGTAAAAGCCTTCAATGTAACCTCTTACTCTGAACGAGGGAGAAGAAACAAATTCACCGTCGCAAAGTTTATTTCCTTTTACTCTTTCAGCTAAATCTATGAGAGCATAAAATTTACTTTTTTCTCCCGAGCAAATAATTTCAGCTTTGTTTTTTTCTATCTTTAAAATGTATTTTTCGTCTGTTATTCTTTTTGATTTTTCACAATAGGTTGTGTGTATTGAGCTTTCGGAATTTATGCTGATGTCAAGACCTGCCTCAGTCAGAATATTTCCGAAAAGCTCTTCAAAAATTCGGGACAAAGCACTCGTTCCTTTCTGCTTAAAATTTCAATCCGTATACGGCAGTAGTTTTTCTCGTTTCAAGGAGAGTAAAGCCGTATTTTTCATAGAATCTTCTGCCTTTTTGGTTTCCTGACCAGACTGTAAGGCATACACCTTTTACGCCCTTCTCTTTTAATTTTTCGCAAAGGGAATCCATCAGCTTGTGACCGAGTCCCATTCTCTGATAGTCGGGGAGAATGTCAATGTGAAGATGCGCAGGATATTCTTTTTTATATTCTTCCTGAACAAGAGTTGACCTCATTGCAGATTTTCTGAATCTGAATTCACATTTTCTGATTCTCGGAAGATATTCGCTGTAAAAGGTTTCTTTGAATTTATCATAATTTTCAGCACAGAGAATGTAACCGATTGCCTTGTTGTTTTCGTCTGCTGCAACGAAAACATTTTCGCTTTCCTTTTCAATGAAATAATCGCAGTAGGTAGTAAGAAGAAAATGCTGTCTTCTTTTGGTTGCTCTGCAAGGTCCGTCACTGTTAAGGCAGATGAAACGTATATTCTCTCTGTCCTTTGCTTCGTAAGGTCTGATCGTCATGCTTCCACTCCTTTTACTGCATTATGTAGTAGACTCTGTATTCTCCCTCAAATTCCTTTGCATAACGGCTGATTATCATTGCACGCTCTGAAACGGGGAGAGAGACTCTTTCCATGATTTCAGTAATGCCGAATTTTTTTACATCACTGAAAAATTCGTGAATCTTCTCAGTGCGGTGAGGGGTATCAATTTCCATTCTTGTCAATATCAAAAATCTGACGGCAAGATATTCTTTTCTGATGTTGTATAAATGTTTTTCGTTTTCAGCACATTCCATAGCTTTTCTGAAAAGTAAATCAGCTTTTTCAACTAATTCATCGTTTAAATAGTCTGCATCGGGATGCTGATAAATTGAGAGACGGGAAGAAGCACAGGCTTTTTCCGTAAGATGAACATATTCCTCAATATATTTTCCTGATTTTTCACCGTAAACTGCAGAGAAAAATCTGTTCATTTCCTCATCAATATCTGTGTCGGGATTCCACAAAAGACGGCTGATTATATATGACTTCAGATCGTCACATGAAGCACCGCCGCCGTAAGCGAAGTTGCCTTGTTCGAGCAATCCTTTTACACCTGTGTTTCTGAAAAACTGAATATTTTTCTGAAGGGTATGAAAATGGATAAAAGGCTGAAGATAATTTTCAAAATTCACTGCGTAGTCCCAGACGTAAAGGTTTTTTGCGTGGCTTTTCCAATCTTTCAGAGCGTTTACAAATTCTGCTTCACTGCCGTCGGGATTTATTTTTGCAAGCTCTTCAAAAGGTTTGTCGTACCTGCAGTCAATTGAGCAGAGACGGACAATAACATTATTTTTTGCCTTGACTTTTTTCGGTGCGGGGACGGAATACATGTAAGCAAAGGTGTGGAGAAAAATATGAGGATAATCTACTTTTATTGAATCTGCAAGGCGATTTACAAAGTGAATAATCGGTCCTGCAGGACTTTCCTCTTCTTTTTCAAGAGCCTTGCATTTTTCGCACTGACATCGGTCCTTGTTGTCGTTCTGCGCCACTGAAAAAACGATACATTCGGGATTTTCTTTTATCCATTTTCTGAGAGTTTTTTCTGCAATTTTCAGAACGTCGGGATTTGTCAGACAAAGCTGGCTGTCGCGTTTTCTTTCGCCGTCGATCTCAGAAAAATATTCGGGATGTGTCTCGAAATATTCCTGTTCTTTTACAAGGTCGCAGAAGGAATGGTGGAAATTAAACCATTTCATTCTTCCGCCTTTTGCCTTTGAAATGTCACCAAGGCTTGAATTAAGCCTGCTCTTTGCGCAAAAATCTCCGTCAAAAGCATTGCGGAAATATGCATCACGGAAATCAAAGGCGGGTTCTTCGCGGATTTCTGTCAGTTCGATTTCTAAATCATTGACGGCGTCGATTGTTTCGGTGTCTTTTGTAAAGCATCTGAAATTCAAGTATATTTCAAGAAATCTGTAAACGCCGTAGAGTACACCCCGCGATGTTTTGCCTGTGATTGTAATATTTTCTCCGTCACCGCGGATAACAAAGCCTTCATCGTGAAGGTTTTCTTCCCGATTTGTTTCACCGCGCACATCTGCGCCTATTCTGATTTCGGGACCTCTTTTGGGACAGCGGTCAGAAAAATATGTAATTACAGTGTTTGTAGCTTTGAGAATATATTTCTGTAGTTCTGAACAGGCATAACGGATTGTTTCATCAGAATACTGATGGTTTACAATGTGAAAATTGCTTTCGCCGTTTTCACACAATTTATAAATACCCATTTATTTTCCCTCCACTGCCTGACGGATGTCCCATGAGTTTTCGTCAAGAAGCTTTTCAGCTTTTTCTTCGTCACATCTGAGAATTTCAGTTACAATTCCAATCATTCTTTTACGGAGCTTCTTGTTTGTGGGCTTTAAATTTATCATCATGTTTTCGTAGACACATCCGTATTTTGTCATGGCAACAGTTGAAATCATATTGAGAATGATTTTCTGTGCAGTTCCTGCTTTCATTCTCGTCGAGCCGGTGAGGACTTCTTCGCCTGTGTCGGCACAAATGCCGATATCTGCGATTCTTTCCATAGATGTGTCTGCGTTGTTAGTAATTGAAACAGTTTTTGCACCAAGATTTTTTGCAAAGTTTATTGCAGAAATTACATAGGCGGCAGAGCCTGAGGCTGATATGCCGATTAAGATATCCTTGCTTGAAAATCCATGCTTTTTCAGATCTTCAACTGATAAATCGGGGTTGTCCTCAGCGTTTTCGGCAGCCTTGAACATACAGTCTCTTCCCCCTGCAATAATGCCGTTGAACAAATCGTAAGGCACGCCGAAGGTGGGGGGACATTCTGCCGCATCGCAAACGGCAAGTCTGCCCGATGTTCCGCTGCCGATGTAAAAAACTCTTCCGCCGTTACGGATTGTTTCCGTCACAGCGTCGCAAGCCTTTTCAATCTGCGGTAAAGCTTTTTCAATAGCTGAAAAAACATTCCGGTTTTCGTCATTTATAACTTTCAGAATATCATAAGTATTCATTTTGTCAAGGTTATATGTTTCGGGATTTCGCATTTCAGTTCTGAGCATTTTCAACCCTCATTTGGCAATATTTTTTCCTGCAAGAGAAACGGCACCGTTTACCATAGGCTCGGTACAGAATTCAAAGGGGATTTTTTCGCCGAGATATTTAAAAAGGTAAGGTCTTAAAATGTTTTCCCGGTGGCACATTCCGCCGCAGAGAACGACTTTGCCGTCTTTGTCCTTGAGAAAATTATATCCTGTTTTGATAATTTTTGCAATTTCTTGTGTGTTTCTTTCTAAAATATTTTCAGCTTCTTTGTCGCCCTTCTGAAAGGCATCAAAAACAACTGAAGAGAAAGAGGCAATGTATGCGCTCCCGCCCTGATAAATGTCGGAAATTGAATCGGGCAAAGGCCTGTGCAGTTTATCTTCAATCAATTTCAGAATCATTTCACTTCCGCCTCTTCCGTCATGAAAGCTCAAAGCAGAGGAAAGGGCATCGGAGCCGAGATGAAATCCGCTGCCGCCTTTGTCGATAAGGTAACCCCAACCGCCGATTCTGTGGCGGACACCGTCTTTACTTGCGAAAGCCACAATGCCTGTTCCCGTAATAAGGGCAACACCGTTACCGCCTTTCAGAGCAATTTCAAGAGCACTGTCAGTGTCACTGCCGTTGTCATACAGACCGAAACCGAAGCTTGATAAAAATCTATTTATGATTTCCTTGTTATTTCCGCTGATTCCTCCTGCAAGACCTGCAAAAAGTGAAATTTCTCGTTTATTCATGTCGTTGCAGATTTGATTTATTCCCTGTTCAAGGCATTTCTTTGTTCCTTCAATGCCGATGTTTACGGGGTTTGAGGGACCGAGAATTATTCTTTTTATTTCGTTGCCGTTTAAATCCGTCAGTAAGAAATCGGTTTTAGTACCGCCTCCGTCAATACCGAGGAGATAGTTTATTTCGGTATTCTGGGGTAAAACAAGAGAATCGACTGTAACACTGAAAAGCTGGGCGAGTCTGCACACCGTTGCAACGGGAGGAACAGACTTTCCTGTTTCCCACTTTTCGACAGCCTTTTCGGAGTATGCGATTTTTTCAGCAAGGTGTGAGCGTGTCATGCCGTTCTTTTTTCTCAGTGCCTTAAGGTTTTTACCAAAGGTGATATCATTTTTAGTCATATTTACCCCTCCAAACCTTATTATAATACAAAACTCATAAAATTCAACCTAATTTTTGTCTTTAAAAACAAAAACACCTACGACGAGTAGGTGCTTTGCGACATTTATTTCAAAAATTTTATAATCAGGATGATTATTGCAATAACTACAGGGATTGCGAGAAATTTTATTACTTTGTAAAAAGCCTCGTACACATTTGTAGGCATAAGCTGATAGAGTGTGAAAAGGAATTTTTCTTTAACCTTTTTGCCTACTAAATCTCTGTATCTGCGGTCGTATGTTTCAAAGGTGCCGTCGGAATTCAGGTTGATCATTCTCACACCTCTGTCAAGCCCCGGACCGTAAACATGGAATCCTGCGCCCTGTGTGTAGCCTACATCAATTCCCCGAACGAGTCCGTTGAAAGAATTAATATGGTCGTGACCGAAATAAATTCCTTTTACGTCGCCTTTTTCAGCCATCGCGTCAAACTGACCGCCGTTTTCCATAGGGTCGGCAGGAGATTCTTTCATAAAGCCCTCTTTGTTTACTTTTGTTTCGTCAAGGACATACCATTTTCCTGCGTGATTTCTGAAACCCTGTACTGCTCCCTTTGTACCCTTTTTTACTTCCTTCAGAAGCTCAAGTACCTCGGGAACGGGAATATGCTGAATGACTATTGAGGGAACGTATTTTCCGCACTTTTCTTTGTATTCATCACGCATTTTTCGGTACCATTCTATCTGGTTTTCATGCACATGGTCATAGCCGATTTTAAGGCTGGTCTGACTGTCGATGCAGTAAAGTAGAAATTTGATTTCATCGCCGTCTGCAATTTCGATAACATGATTTCCGTCGCCGTCAATACCCTCTGCACTTTCGCCTGCAAAGTGCGGAATGGTTTTGTAAATTTCAAACTGTTCGGCATTGGAAAGTCCTACCTGTCTGTCATGATTCCCGAAGCAGATTGTAAAGGGAATACCTCTTGAATGTGCAGGCTCGGTGAGCTTGTATAAAACATCGTAAACTGTTCTTTTATTACCCTTAAAGCTTGCGATATTCCATATCTGGTCACCTGAATATACAACTAAATCAGGTTTTTCTTTCTCAATTGCGGCATTGAGAAGATTGAGTGTGTCAGGACTGACATTTCTGCCCTCCTGAGTGTCTGCAACCTGCATGATTTTAAACTGTTTGTTTTTAAATTTGAGTTGCATTGTGTCAGCTCCCCGTCATTCGGATTTTTCAGACACTCTCTTTGCAGAAATGTAGTCATGAATTTCTGTACGAAGGTCGCCGTAGATTTTGAATTTTGTTCTGAAAATAATAAGTGAAGCAAAGATAAGAACAGGCGGGACTGCGAAGCAGATAATGCCGATTGCTGATTTTGTTGCCTCGTTTATTGTACCGCCGAGAATCTGCTCGTTGTAGTTCATAAGACCAAGACCGCCGAAGAGGAAAATTGTCTGAACTGTGTAAGCCATTTTCTGAAGGAAGCCCTTCATTGAGAAAGTGATGCTTTCGTTTCTTGTTCCCATTTTGTATTCGCCGTAGTCAACGATGTCAGCAAGGAAAATCGTCTGTGCAACGAACATGGAGCCGATACCGATGCTTGCGATTGTGTAGCTGATGTCAAGTGCAATATTGATTCTCAGCACAGGTCCGAAAATGTACATCAGAACATAGCCTGCGATTGCAAGACCGAGTGAAATCTGATAAATTGTGCGGTTTGAGAATTTTTTGCTGAGAACGGGAATTACAAGAAGTCCCAGAGCAGAGCCTACAGCACCGATAGTTGAGAAAAGGCTCTGAGCAGTAGGCTCGCCTAAAACATCGTTGAAATAGTAAACTGCAGTGCCGCTTGTCAGATACCAGCCTGCGTTGGAAATCATGGCAAAAATCATGAAAACAACAAGCTGGTCGTTGCCTGCGATAACCTTGAAAACCTTTTTGAAAGAGAATTTTTCGTTGTTGTAAACCACGTGTCTTTCTTTTGTTGAAAGAACGGAAATAAGTGCAAAGACAACAAGGAAAACACCGCAGATGATTGCCCATTTTGAGAAGCCGTCTGCACTGTAGCCTTTGTCGGTTTTAACCATACCGCTTGAAAGGAGAGGAAGAACGATGGGAGTGAGAATACTGATAAGTCCCTGACCGATGCCGCTGAAGGTACGTGCAACAGTTGCAACAAGGTTTCTGTCTTTCGGGTCATTTGTGAAAGAGGGTACCATTGACCAGTAGGGAATGTCAGCCATTGTGTTTGTCATGCCCCAGAGGACATACATAACTGCTATGTAAATATAAAGCTTTGTTCCGCTCATGCCGAAAGATGTGAACAGAAGTGACAGAACAACAGCGTTTGACAGTGCACCGATAAGAATCCAGGGTCTGTATTTGCCAATTTTTGTTTTTGTGTTGTCAACGATTGTGCCCATCATAGGGTCATTGATGCCGTCCCAGATTCTGGCAAGAGGTGTGAGCAGAAGCAGGAAGCCTTCTGTCAGACCTAAAACGCTTGAAAGATAGTAGGAAAGGTAGGAGTAGAAAAGTCCGTAGGAAAGGTCAAAGCCTACAGCTCCTATACCGTAGCCGAATTTTTCACCCCAGGTGGTTTTGTAATCGCCCATAATTTATCTCCTTCACTGAAAATAAAATATTTTTTACATTGTATCACAAACAAAAAGAAAAAACAATAACCGCCGAAGGTTTTCGGCGGTTGGAAGTTGTCATTCTATAATTTTGCGCCGCAGGCCCGACATTCTGCGTTCTGCATTCATTTTATTTCAACCATCTGGTGAATATCAACCTCAGGCACGATAAATTCCGCTTTTCCGTCTGCGAAAACAAAATCAAGTTCTTTGCCCTGTGGCTGAAGAATAATTTTTGACGGTTTGCTTGCTTTCTTCACCGAGCATTTTACATTGTAAAGGGGAACGGTGTCCTCAATGACTTCTGTGTTTACACCGCGTACGGTTGTGTGAGCAAAAAGAAGATGAAGAATGTTTCTCTTTTCTTTTTCCTGTCTTGTGTAAGTTACAACTGCTTTGTCGGGAATTTGTACAGAAACCGTGAAATCATCACCCATTAATTTTTCTGCAACAAAGTTGAAAAGCTCTTTGAAACAAAGATGACCTAAGCGTGCATAAGCTGTGAAAATATCCCAGCCGATGTATGCAATGCTTCCCTTGATTACCGCTGCAGGGAAGCTTTCATCGGGATTGTTGGGTGCGTGCATGTGTGAGCAGAAATGCTCTCTTGTTCTGTTGAAATAAGGATTCTGCATATATGCCGCTGTTTCGCAGTTGTGAGCCTCAATTTCAAAAGAATTGCATCTCATGATATATTCTGTTTCACCGTTTACTGTGTTGAAACAGGGGATGAAGTAAGTAGGTGTAAATTCATTTTTACCTTTGAAGGACGCACCGATATCGAGGAAAAATTCACCATTCTTTGTCAAGGCCTCACCGCTTGCGAGGACTTTACCGCCATTTTGCACATAAGCTTTAATTTTCTCTACTGTTTTCTCGTCACGGATTTCAATGTCCGGCAGAATCAGCAGTTTATATTTTGAAAAATCCATTGTGCCGTCAACGAAATTATAAAGTCGGTTGCTTTCGAGCAACATTCTGTTTGCACCGATGTCTGCTTTAGAATCACGTCCGCCTGTAAGTGCTTCTGCACTGAGAACCGCAATGTCTGCAACATTCTGAGCGTCTTCAAGCCATGGCTCTTTTTCTTCGATGAGAGAATATGCCTTGCCGATAAGATTATAGCTTGCCATGTTCATTTCGCCGAGAGGATGCATCTGGTCACCGATTGAACAGCCCGCCCCGTTTGCAACTGACAAAGCAGTTTCGTAAATCAGTGCATTAGGATGCTTGAAACCGCCGAATTCACCCCATGAATGGTGGAATTTTCCTGTCATTCCGAGAAAGTCAGTGTTTTTGAGCGAACGGACATAAGCGGCAGAAAGAGGAAAGTGGTCGTAACCCCAACCGCCTGTAGGCAGACTTTCAAGCTCAAGGTGAGTGTTTGACTCAATAATTCCGTAACTACCCTTGGGAATGTGGCCGCCGTTGTGGAAAATCGTAGCAGTCAGGCTGTGTTTTCTTACTGCCGCGTTTGTAGCCTTTGTGTACTTCTCATAAATCATATTTTCAAACTTTTTGCGGTCAGCTTCCGATTCAATATCAAGACCGAGCTTTTTTATGTCTTCTTTACATTTTTCACAGTAGCAGAATCGGGGAGCCACAATATCAAGGAAAATTCCGCAGGGATTGTATTTTATCATTACCTCTTCAATCTGTACACAAAGGACGTCAAGATATCCCGTGTTGAAGCAGAGAAGATGGAAATGTGCTTCACTTTCGTATTCCGCACAATCACTTTCATCGTCTGAACGTTTGTATCTCCATTCAGGATGCTTTTCCCAGTCCTTTTCGTCAAGACCTGCTGAGATGTAAACGGGAGCGTTGACGTCAATTTCTTTGCAGGCTTCAAGCTGAGCACCGAGTAAATCAAAGTCAAGCTCAGGGTGCATTTCATTTACATCTGTGGGGTGATAGGACCAGCCGTGGTGGCATTTTGAAAACACCGTAATTGAGTTTACATGACCTGCTTTCAGTGCAGACTGAAACTGCTCTTTTGAAAATTTTTTTCCTACAGGCAAAGTTCCGTTTGTATGAAAATCAAGATGAACCTGTCTTTTTCTTATCATAATATCACATCTCCTTTTTTAAAATTGTAGCATAATTTATCCTGCTTTGCAATAAGAGTAAATCGATGATTTTTTTACATCTTGTCGCAAAGTAATTTTTAGTAGATTTTTTTTCTGATATATGTTATAATTCATGGTGACATTTTGGTAGGAGGTCATTGAAATGAAACTTGATAAGTATAAGGGAGTTATCCCTGCGTTTTATGCATGCTACGACGATGAAGGTAATGTGTCCTCGGAAAGAACAAAACAGCTTGTTGAATTCCTTGTTGAAAAAGGCGTAAAAGGTCTTTATGTGGGCGGTTCATCAGGTGAATGTATTTATCTCGGCGTTGAGGAAAGAAAGCAGACTCTTGAAGCTGTTATGGAGGCTGCTAAGGGAAGAATTACAATAATTGCTCACGTTGCATGCAACAATACAAAGGATAGCTGTGAGCTCGCAAGACATGCTGAATCACTGGGCGTTGATGCTATCGCCACAATTCCGCCGATATATTTCAAGCTACCTGAAAAAGCTATCGCAAAATATTGGAATGATATTTCTGCGGCAGCACCAAATACTGATTACATAATTTATAACATTCCGCAGCTTGCAGGTGTGGCTCTTACACTTAGCTTGTTTGATGAAATGCTTAAAAATCCGCGCGTTATCGGTGTGAAGAATTCTTCAATGCCCATACAGGATATTCAGATGTTTAAGAGACAGGCAAAAATGAACGGCAGAGAAATAATCATTTTCAATGGTCCCGATGAGCAGTTTGTAGGCGGCAGACTTATCGGAGCAGAGGGCGGTATCGGCGGCACATACGGTGTTATGCCTGAGCTTTTTGTGAAACTTGATGAAATGCTTAAAAACGGTGAGTTTGAGAATGCAGGAAAGCTTCAGGATGACATCAATGAAGTGATTTATACTATGTGCTCAACAAAGGGTAATATGTATGCCACTGCAAAGGCAGCCCTTAAACTGAGAGCAGGTCTTGACCTTGGAGGGGTAAGAGAGCCTCTTCTGAATCTTGCAGACGGTGATGATGAAATTGTAAAGAAAGCTGCATCTCTTGTCGAAACAGCAGTGAAAAAATGGGTTTTATGAGATGATTATTATTTCTCCCGACAGATAAAATACATAACGTAAATAAATCCCTGAAGGTTTTTGAAAAAAGCTTTCAGGGATTAAAAAATATTTCCGTACCGACCGAATAGAAACGCTAAAACAACAATTCCCCGAAAATTCTTGTGAATAAGAGTTTTCGGGGTTTGCTTTTTGTAATATGTTTCAGTCAAGATCAAAACTGTATAACTCGCCATCTGTTATTGTCAGGAGTCCGTATTGTCCTTTTTCAAAACCGTCATACATTTCCTCGGGAACGGATAATTTAAGAAGTTGTCCGTCATCCGTTTTGAATGTTATGGTAAATTCTTTTACTGCTTTCGGAGCTTTTGTGCCAACCAATTTTGCACCAAACGACAAAAATTGGCTCTGATATGATACTATTAAACCACTTTGAGATTAAACTCAGAGTGGTTATTGGTTTTATCAGGTTGAAAAACATACAAAAGAACAACAACCTCCAAAGTGTTAAAATTAACAAAAACACTTTGGAGGATTTTTATGTATTACGGTTATGTTAGAGTTTCGAGCAAGGAGCAGAATATAGACAGACAGCTTGACGCACTTGAGAAGTTGGATGTTGAAAAGAGAAACATTTTTATCGACAGGCAATCAGGTAAGGATTTTGAAAGACCCGCGTATAAAAGATTATTGAAAAAACTGAAAAAAGGCGACTTGCTGACAATTAAATCCATAGACCGCCTTGGAAGAAATTATGATGAAATCTTAGAGCAATGGAGAGTCATAACTAAGGTCAAGCAAGCAGACATATTTGTGATTGACTTTCCTCTTTTGGACACGCGAAACAAAGATAATGACCTGACAGGAGCATTTATCTCAGATCTGGTTTTGCAGATACTTTCCTATGTTGCACAAACGGAAAGGGAATTTATCCGTCAAAGGCAAGCCGAGGGAATAGCTGCAGCAAAACGGAGAGGAGTGAAGTTTGGAAGAGAGAAAATGTCACTGCCGGAGTCCTTTGAATATGCTAAAAACAAATATATTTCAGGCGAATTGACAGTCCGTCAAGCAGCAGAATTATGTAAAATGAACTACTCAACTTTTTACAGAAAAATTAAAAATATTTGTGTAAAAAGGTAGAGTTAAAAAAACACCATATTTTTCTATTTTGTTATTAAGTGAATCAATAATATCATATTTGTTTTAAAAAGTCTACTTTGTGAAACAGAGTGTTTGTACTGCGAGGTGAGAATATGCGCAAGAAAATAATAAGTGTTTTTCTGGTGGTTACAGTTCTTTTGGCAGGCTTGGCGGTAATAGTGAATGCGGCACGCCCCACAATATCTGTTACATCAGCAGGGGCTCAACAGGGTGAGATTGTGGAAGTTGATGTTGTTTTGGAAAACAATCCGGGGATAAACACTTTCTCTTTAGGCTTTGAGTACGATAAAACGAAGCTCAACTTGAACAATGTTACGCTCAACGGTAATCTTGGCGGTCAGTTTATATATGTTGAAAAAGCAGTATGGCTCAATGGTGAAGATGTTAATTACAACGGTGTAATTCTTACATTGGAATTTACGGTGCTTGATTCAGCAGAAAGCGGAGACACAAAAGTCAGGGTGACCTACGCTCCCGGGGACATCTCCAACTACAACGAGCAGAACGTTAATTGTAAAATCGTTGCGGGAGAAATTACTATTGGTGGCGATGAGGCTAAAGCTTCATTTATACAAAAGATTCTTTCATTTTTCGTCAGGATATATGAAGGAATCAAAGTATTATTTTCGTTTGTAAATTAAAAAGGAGGAAAACACATGAAAAGAATCATTTCAGCATTTTTGAGCTTGTTGATTGTTCTTTCAAGCATTTCATGCATGGGAACTTTCATTGCATCAGCCTTAAATGCATCACCTGTTGCAGGTGACATTAACGGTGACGGTAATGTTAACAGTAAAGACCTTACCCGTTTGATGAAATATCTTGCAGGTGAAAATGTTGAGGTTGTTGCGGTTACTGTTGACCCTAACGGCGACGGCACAACTAACAACAAAGACCTTACCCGTCTTATGAAGTATATTGCGGGTGATGAGACGCTGCCCATATATGTGGACTGTGCACATGAAATCGAGGCAGTAGAAGCAGCAGAAGCAACATGTGCAGCTGAAGGTAATATTGCATATTGGTGCTGTGCATTATGTAACCAGTGTTTCAGCGATGAAGAGTGTACGTCGAAAATAACTTTCGAGGATACAGTCATTTCCATTAATGGAGATAACCATACGGTTGTAATAGATGAGGCTGTTGAACCGACTGCAACTACCACAGGTCTTACAGAAGGTTCGCATTGTTCAGCTTGCGGAAAAATTCTGGTTTCGCAAATAAAACTTCCGATGCTTGAAGAAAATTATGCAATTACATATAAAACCGCATATGGTTATGATTATTTAACCACAGTTGATTTTAATTCTCAGATTCCTGAGGAATCAAGAACTTACACATCGGCAGACGGCTTGTATGAGTTGCCCATTCTGGAAACTGAAGGATATAATTTTGTTGGTTGGTTTAATGGTACATCATCTTCTGCAACAGAAATTACTGAAATTCCTGTCGGTTCAAAAGGAAGCAAAACTTACTATGCACGATGGGAGCCGATAGAGTATACCATTACTTTCGCTTCTGAATTTATCAGTGTAGAAGAAATAAACGGTCATGTTATTTATAAAGATACTGCTTTGCCGGGTGCTGATGTTATGAAACTTCCCGGATATAAATGGTTAGGATGGTCCGATGATAACGGCGTCCTATACAATGAAGTTTATCCTAAAGGTAATTCAGGTCACGTAACGCTTCATGCGAATTGGCAGAGTTACAGAAATCAGGCTGTTCCCACAAGTAAATTAGCAGAACCGAGCGTTTATGTGGATGAAAAAACATATGTATTCACATTTGAACTAGGTCAGATAAAGAACGTACCGCTTTATACAATCAATGATTTTGGCAAAATGGTTCCCGGTCAGCCGGTGGTCAGAGAAGAGGTTAAACTTACAGACACCATTATTAAATCTGAAGCTGAAGAACTTGCTAAGATTGTTTCAAACGCAACAACGAAAACCTCGACATGGACTCTTTCAAATGACTGGAACAAAATCAGTTCTGTCAGTGAGACTCATGCTACTGAGATGGGAATAGATACGTCTACAATAGAGTACAATTTTGAAAGTGCTTCATCTGAAATTGCATTGACGAAAGACAGCGGAGAGTCAACAAATCAGACAGTCAATTGGGGTGTTAATGCTAAGGTTTACGCTAAAAACACATTGGAAACAGAGGCAAGTGCTAAATTCCCGGTTGAATGTGTGAACATTGGTGTTGGAGTGAAAAACACAACGGAAGTTGGCGGAGAGCTTAATGGATATTATGACAATACTACTGTAAACAATTCTTATTGGAATACTAATGAATCATATAACAACAGTCTCAATGCAGAACATAGCACGACCACATCAACGAACCTTAGTAAGCATATGAGCGATGTATATAACTCAAGCACAAGTTCCAGCATTGGTGGTTCCAATACAGAGAGTGAGGCATATGCAACAGCAACAAGCGAGAGTGACGAATATACCTCAACTATAGCGTACACAACAGAAGAAATTAAAACTACCACGTATGAAACTGAGTACACAACAGACACTGAGGGTTGGTGGAGACAGGTTGAAGCAGGTACAATATCTGTATATGGTGTAGTTACATATGATATGGAAACAAGTACCTACTCTGTTTATACATACAATGTTCTTGAGGCGGAAACATGTAGTTATATGGATTTCTCAATGACATCTGATGACTATAATGACTACGAAACCGGCGTTATACCTTTTGAAATCCCGATTTCAGTAAATGAATATATTTCCACAGCTCTTGGATATACAAGTGACCTTGAGATAGACAGAGAAACAGGAATAGTGGGCAAATATACAGGAGATTCTGAACATATTCATATTCCTGATTACATGACTGTTTCAAACGGCGACGGCACATATACTGCAATTAAAGTTGTGGGTATTGAAAACGGCGCGTTTGCAGGTAATACAAGTATCAAGTCTGTTAGATTAGGTAAATATATAGAAGAAATTCCCGACAGTGCATTTGAAGGTTGTACTTCTCTTGAAAGCATAGAATATGAAAAGATTGTATCAATTGGTGCAAATGCCTTTGCCGGTTGTACATCTTTTAACACGTTTACAGTTGACGATTCGGTAGTAAAATTGGGTGATGGAGCGTTAGCAAATGTGCCGGTAGTTATTGTATACGCAAACAATTCTGATGTTGTGAGGTCAGCGGTCAACGGTAAAATCAAAAACTTAAGTATTTATCTTAAAAATCTTACAGACGAACTAAAAGATACAACTTTAACTGTATCTGAGGCAACAAACAGTTTTGCTCTCTATGGTAGAGATTTATCTAAAAATGTTTGTTCTTATAGTAATGTTTGTATTGAATCGAATGCTTCTGAAACGATTATAAACGGTATGAGGTTTATTGATAATCAGGATGTTCCTTTGAGAATAAATTCAGAAGCTGTTACTTTTGCTCAGGTGTCGGTTGAAGCTGCTTCGGGTCTTGCACTTATTCTTAGTGCAGACACAACTAATCTTTATCTTCAGGATAAGAGTGCTTTCTCAACATCGGGAAATGTATCTATCCTTAGTAAAGGTCTCGTAATCAGTAAAGCTTCTGGTGTAAATACAACCACCTCTATTACGGCAGATGGCGGTCTACTGTTGTATTGCGGTGAGTTTAGTGATATCAACTCATTGTTCATAGGTGAAAAATCTGAAATCAGCATAAATTCTTATGAGCAGTATTATAATAATGCACTTCCATGGACTCTTGCTTCTGAAGTTCCGGAAGACGCATATATTATTTCTGAAAAGTGGACATATGATCTGACAACAAACATAACATCGGATCAGTCATCTGTTGAAGGTTATACTTTGTATAATACGACCTCAGAATGGGGTGAATATGGTCCGTGGAGCAGTTGGTCAACTACAAAATACACTGAGACTGATTCAAGAGATGTAGAGAAAAAAACGATTGCTGCAACTTATAAAACACAGTATAACTACAGCCGATATACCAATGGCGGAAGTCAGACAGGCCCTTGTGCAGGTACATGGAGCGGTGTTTATTGCGGTTATTATTACGAAAGAGGCTGGTCTGATACTCGCTTGAGTGTATATGCTACGCAGTATTCAAATCAGATGGGTGGATACTTTAACTTGTATGGAAGTTCTTCAGATCCTTGGTACAACGAAACCACAAAACAAGTAGTAGTAACCTCTGCATATGATATGTACAGATACAGAGATCGTTCTCTTATTTACACTTACTATCACACAAAGACTGAATCATTAGAATCAGCAACAGAAATCACAATTTCTGATGCAGGAACAAATGAAACAATCAGCAATATTCAAAAGTGGGTTAAGTACGTAGTGCAGTGATTTCTAAATTTCCGTCGGGGACGAAACACTCCCCGATGGAGCCCCCATATACCATTCCTTAATTTTTTAAAGGAGAATAAATATGACGAAAAAAATAATAACAATTCTGCTTGCTGTTATGATTGCTTTGTCAACCGTTACAGTTGCCTTTGCAGCAGAAACGCCTACAATTACAGTTTCGTCTGCAACAGCTGCTCCCGGCGAAACAGTAACGCTCAGTGTTGCTCTTTCTGATAATCCGGGTATAAATACGTTTTCTTTCGGCTTTGATTACGATGAAACAAGACTGAGTCTGACAGGGGTTGAGCTTGCTTCGGGTATTCCCGGACAGTTCGCTTATTCAAAGAAGGCTGTCTGGCTCAACAGTACAGACATTGCAATGAACGGTGATTTCCTTACATTGACTTTTGATGTTTTGAGCAGTGCCGCAGCAGGCGATGCCGCAGTTGCAGTAACTTATAATACAGGTGACATATCAAATTATAACGAGGAAGATGTTGATTTTCAGATTGTCAGCGGTAAGGTAACGGTAAAAAGTGAAAACACCGAAGCTGGTGAAATCACCGTAGGAACGGTAACAGCTGCCCCCGGCGAGACTGTGACAGTACCTGTTTCTATAACAAAAAACCCCGGTATCAATACATTTTCCCTTGGCTTTGATTATGATACATCTATGCTTCAATTGACTGATGTAACTGTATCGGCAAATCTTGGCGGTCAGTTTACATACAGCAAAAAAGCAGTGTGGCTTAACAGTAGTGATACAACTTATACAGGTGAAATTCTTACGCTGACCTTTAATGTGCTTTCGGATTCCGTTGACGGCGGAGCGGCAGTTACGGTTACTTACAACACAGGTGATATTTCAAATTACAACGAAGAGGACGTATTTTTTGATATAGTTGAAGGTGAAGTAACCGTTCAGACCGCCATGGCATACGATACAAGAGTTTCTCTCGGCAAAGTAACAGGTTCAACCGGTGAAACCGTAAATGTCTATGTATCTCTTGATAAAGAAACTTCTGTTAAATCAATGTCGGTCTTTGATGTTATGTATGATTCTGAAAAAGTTACCTTGACAAAAGGTGAGTGGGTAACGGAAAATTCAAGTATCAGCGACTGGAACGCAGAAGATGAAACAGGCGTAGTCACTTTTGCGGAAAATACAACACTTAACGGCAGGGTTTTTCTTTTGACATTTCAAATAAAAGAAAATCTTGAGGATGTAACTGTTGAAATAGCCGCAACACTTAAGGTTACTCAGCAGAATGCAAGCGGTGAAGAAAAGGAACTAGATGTGGAGATGGTTCCCGGCTGTATCAATATTGTTAACATTCTTCGCGGTGATGTTAACGGCGACGGTGTTGTAGACAGTAATGATGCAATCTTTCTGCTTTACCATACGTTGCTTCCCGAGAGATACGAAATAAATCAAAGCGGTGACTTTGACGGCGACTCAGACACGGACAGCGATGATGCTATTTATTTGCTTTATTTTACAATGCTTCCGCAAAAATATCCTTTGGCTTGATATTGGTGAAGTAAAATGAAAAAAAGCATATCTGTTATATTAATTGTTTTATCGTTGATTTTTGTCTTTTCAGGTTGCAAAAAAGCTCAGCAGATTTCAGAATCTTTTGAAGTGAAAAGTGGGGACACTTTTTTCGTGAAAGTGTCAATGGAAGACAGCGGACTTGTTAAATCAATGGCACTTACTGTTTATTCCGATGACGAAGCTTTTGAAATTATTGACGGAAAATGGATGAATCACAGCGCAGTGATTGCTGATTTTAATAAAGAAAACAAAGACGCTGTTATTGCTTTTAAGGAAGCTGAAAACTATTGCGGTGAGATTTTTGAATTTGAGGTAAAGGCAAAAAAAGACCTTACGATTATTGATGGAATGTTTGATGTTGACATGGTTTTGAAGAACGAACAGGAAACAGTCGACTGTAAAGGTATAACACTTTCGTTTGTACAAAAGTAAAAACCTGTCACATTAAAAAGGAGACATCTTATGAAAAAAGTATTAAGTGCCGTTCTGGCTATTGCTATGCTGCTCAACCTGAGTGCTTTTGCGGTTTATGCAGCAGATGTTGATGCAACAACTGAAATATCGGATGTTGCTGCATTGCCCGGAGAGAAGGTTGAAGTTTTCGTAGGCATTGAATGCAGCGGTGGAATCAAAACATTATCTTTTTATGATTTTGCTTACGACAGTGATGTGCTGACAGTTGTTGAAGAAGAATGTGCATGGCTGATTTACGGTGAACTCAAGGATATTGATTTTGAAAACAATGCAAGTATAATCACTTTTGATGATAATACGGCATACAGTGGTAACATTTTGAAACTTGTTTTCCTTGTTTCGGAAAATGCAGAAATCGGAAATTATGCAATAAGCTGCAAGTCCAAGGTAACAAGAATGATTGATAGTGTGGAAACAGAAATAACTGTTTCAAATGCAGGCGGTATTGTTTACATTGTTTCTTCTGAAGAAGGAACATCGGTAAATGGAACAATAATATCTTTCTTGTCGCAAACTGATTCAGTTACATTAACTCTTACATCTGCTGAAAATGCTGAGGTTTCATATTCTGTAGAAGTTACAGGCAACAGTGCGGGATATTCCTTTGGGAATGTTGAAGCGGGCGAATATACTCTCAGTGTTTCAAAGAACAACCATGTTACCCGTACTTATGAAGTTACAGTTGCAGATGAAGATGTCACACAAGATGTAAAAATCCACCTTCTCGGTGACATCAACGGTGACGGCAAAGTGAACACCCTTGATGTAGCTCGTGCAAATGCTCAGGCTAAAGGTATTTCTTCACTTTCTGATTATGAAAAGTCTTGCGCAGACATTAACGGAGACGGCAAGGTCAACACTCTTGATGTTGCACGCATGAACGCACATGCTAAAGGCGTTACAACGCTCTGGTAATACAGAAAGGAAAAACGGTTTCTGAATAATAAAAACGGCAGTTTACAGAAGGAATTTCTGTAGGCTGCCTTTTTCTGTACAGAAAGATTCAGAAGATTTATTTATGATGATTTTCTTATTGCGGTTCGATTATTTGTCTCGTTTTTTGCACTTTTCAAAAGAGCGTTTTGTATACGGAAAAAGTAAATCCCCACAAGCTACGGATTTGTGTTTTTTTCACTTTTCTGGAAATCGCAAATTCCGTAGGGATTTTTATTTTTTTTGACTTTTCAGGAGCTTGTTTTTTGGTTCGGTTTGCAGGTTGTATATTTCTGCTCAGAAGTCTGAAACAAATGGCAATTTCTGAACAAAAGCTAAATCCATCATGTTTCTTGTTTGGGAAGTTATCGAAAACAAAATAAATCTTATCAGTTCGGAAATCGGGAAGAAATGGCAAAAATCCTATGTGGATTTTGTTCCACACAGGATCGGCTTTTATTTTATATATTCCTCGTAATCAATACGCACCACATTTTCCCGCATGCTCTTGAAACAGACCCGACCTGCCCAGCCGAGGTAACAGATTGTTCCATCTGCCCGCAGTGACATAATGTCATCAACTTCTCTTTGCGTGGGCGAAACTCCGTCACCGAATGTGATGCATTCTTTTTCATTCAACGATGGATAACGTCTTTCAACATACCTAACCTTATATTACCACCAGAAAAAACAAATATCACTCTTGGCAAATGGGGAATGTTACATAAGGATTTTCTTCTGAAGCATAAAAAAGTAGTGTTTACAACTCTGCTTGCCAACGGTAATTTGTTTCAACACTGTTACGAGGTGGAAAAACAGGCACAGCAGATGTTTGATACTCTTGCTGAGCAGATGAAAGAAACTCTAATGGATTAGAGAAAGAAGTAATCAATATAGGTGCACCAAAAGTATTTGAAAGTGAATATCAATTTTGTTTGATTGTATGGGAGCACGAACCTGTTAAAAGCAGTGAACTCGTTAATCCATGCAAAGAACAGTTGGAAACTATCCACTACTTATACTGTTATTAAGCGTTTATACGAAAGAGGTGTCCTCAAAAAATGAAAACACCGCTTAACAATTTGTAAAATGTCAGCGGTGTTTTAGCTTATATT